>NZ_QRZD01000006.1:0-106991 GCF_003464565.1 Collinsella sp. AF14-35 | reverse complement strand
AACGACCTATTTGCTCAATGTGTTCGGCTGAGATCGGAAATCAACCGAAAGGACACATCTCCATAGCCCTCTACAAAAACCTGTACCTTTTTGCACAACAAAAAAGGCGCTCTACCAGCGGCTTTTTCTCGTTTTGGCATTAAAAAAGGCGACCGCCCTTTGTGGACGGTCGCCTTTCGTTGTTTCTGTTGGGTTGCCTTAGGCGCGGGTTTTAATCTCCTCGAGTACCTTGGCAACAAACTCGTCAACGCTCATCTGAACGGTCTCGTTGGAGCGATCGCGGACGGAGATGTTGCCGGCCTCGACCTCCTTCTCGCCCAGGATAAGCATGTAGGGCACGCGGTCGATGCTGCGGGCCTCGCGGATCTTGTAGCCAATCTTCTCGTCACGGTCGTCGCAGACCACGCGGATGCCGGCCTCCTCCAGCTTGGCGCACACCTCGTGGGCGTAGTCGCGGCTCTTCTCGGAAACCGGAAGCGCCTTGACCTGCACGGGGGCCAGCCAGGTGGGGAACTTGCCAGCAAAGTGCTCAATCAGAATACCGATGAAGCGCTCGATGGAGCCAAAGCACACGCGGTGCAGCATGATGGGGCGCTTCTTGGTGCCGTCGGCGTCTACGTACTCCAGGTCAAAGTTGAGCGGCATCTGGAAGTCGAGCTGGACGGTACCGCACTGCCAAGTGCGGCCGAGCGAGTCCTCCAGGTGGAAGTCGATCTTGGGGCCGTAGAAGGCGCCGTCGCCCTCGTTGACCTCATAGTCCATATGCAGCTGCTCCAGAGCGGTGCGCAGGCCCTCCTCGGCGCGCGCCCAGTCCTCGTCGGAACCCATGGAGTCCTCGGGGCGGGTAGAAAGCTCAACGTGGTACTTAAAGCCAAACTTTTGGTACACGGAGTCGATGAGGTTGACCACGCCCACGATCTCGTCGGTCAGCTGGTCGGGACGCACAAACAGGTGAGCGTCGTCCTGGTTAAAGCAGCGCACGCGGAACAGGCCGTGCAGGGCGCCGCGCAGCTCGTGGCGGTGCACCAGGCCAATCTCGCCGGCGCGAATGGGCAGCTCGCGATAGGAATGCGGCTTGGAGGCGTACACCAGCACGCCGCCCGGGCAGTTCATGGGCTTAATGCAGTACTCTTCGTCGTCGATGACGGTGGAGTACATGTTGTCCTTGTAGTGGTCCCAGTGACCCGAGGTCTTCCACAGCTGCTTGTTCATGATGAGCGGCGTGGAGATCTCCACGTAGCCGGCCTTGTGGTGGATCTCGCGCCAGTAGTCCAGCAGCGCGTTCTTAAGGATCATGCCGTTGGGCAGGAAGAACGGGAAGCCGGGGGCCTCGTCGCGCATCATAAAGAGGTCCATCTCGCGACCGATCTTGCGGTGGTCGCGCTTCCTGGCCTCCTCCAGCATGTGCATGTGCTCGTCGAGCTCTTCCTTGGTGGCAAAGGCGACGCCGTTGATGCGGGTGAGCATCTTGTTGTCCTTGTCGCCCTTCCAGTAGGCGCCCGAGACGCCGGTGAGCTTAAAGGCCTTGAGGGCCTTGGTGTAGCAGATGTGGGGGCCGACGCACATGTCGATGTAGTCGCCCTGCTGGTAGAAGGTAATGCGGGCGTCGTCGTCCAGGTCGCCGATGTGCTCGACCTTGTACTTCTCGCCGCGCTCCTCCATAAGGGCGATGGCCTCGGCGCGGGGCTTCTCGTACACGGAGAACTTGAGGTTCTCCTTGACAATCTTTTTCATCTCGGCCTCGATCGCGGGGAAATCGTCCTCGCTGATCTTGACGCCCTCGGGCAGGTCGACGTCGTAATAGAAGCCGTTGTCGGTCGCGGGACCGTAGGCAAAGTCGGCCTCGGGATAGAGGCGCTTGATGGCCTGCGCCATGATGTGCGCGGCGGAGTGGCGGATGACGTGCGTGACCTCGTCCTGCGGGAGCTCGGCCACCGAACCGTCATTGTAGAGTGCCTTCATGGGTATGTTTTCTCCTCTCGGATGCCTGATGCAAGTGCGTGCGATGCGCTCGGCGTTTTTGACTTGCATCATTATAGGCAGGTTGCCTTGGTATACAAGCGCCCGCCGCACCTTAATGGCACGGCGGGCGATTTTCTACGCATGCTTCATCGTGTGGGGCGGGGTGCGCGTGTGGCTTGCGCGGGACGCGCGCTGCCCGTGGCTTGCGGCCGGCCCGGCGATGGATGCGTTACTGGATGCGAGTTCGGCAGTAGGGGCAGACCTTCCAGTGCGCATCGAGCGGGCGATGGCAGCTGGGGCACACGTTGCGAACCTGGGTGTCGCACACCGGGCAGACGACGAAGTCCTTCTCGATGGGCGCGCCGCACTGCGGGCAGGTGCCGTACTGGGCAAGCTGACGCTCGCGCAGGGCCATGTCCAGCTCCTGCTCCTCGCGGTCGGCCGCGTAGGAGTGCGGGCGCAAGACCAGGTAGGCGATGAGGCCCACAAACGGGATGAGGGCGATGATGCCCCATGCCACGTAGGCGCTGGCGCCGCGGCGGCGAGCGTCGATGAACACATAGACGACCGACAGCACATACAGGGCGATGATAAAGCCGACGAAGGCATAGACGACGCCCATAAGCTGCGGCGACATGAGCTCGTTGATGTATTTGGACATTGAGGTGTACCTTTCGGAATATTTACAGTTCAGTCAAGTTTACCACGGGGTTTGTTTATATGGGACCACGGCTGGATACGGGGCTGGCGCGGACACAAACATCTCAATCTGTAACAGGTGGGAGCGGAATTCAGGTCTAGATGTTACAGATTGAGACACAGGGGTCCCTCCCCGACTTCAATCTCGATCTGTAACATCTTGGGCCCCAAAACCCCTCTTACTGTTACAGATCGAGACATTCAAAATCCGCCGGAAGGTTTGTCTTGATCTGTAACATCTAGAACCCAAATCCTCGTCTAACTGTTACAGGTCGAGACAAACGGTTGCCGTAGCTGTCGGCAGACGAGCTTGTCGACGTTGCTGGGTCTCCTCTCGTCTGCCGTTGGCGGGTGTTGCGGGGCTGTTCGCCGCATTGCCGCCGCGCTGGGGGTGTGCAGACCGTAGGATAGTCGTATTGACAGCCTGTCAACTCGTCTGGGAGGCACTGTGACAGAAACGTTTGATATCGCGATTGTGGGCGCGGGCATCACCGGATGCGCCATCGCGCGGCAGCTCGCGCGGTTTGACCTGTCCATTTGCGTGGTCGAGGCGGCTAACGATATTGCGCTGGGCGCGTCGAAGGCCAATGGCGGCCTGGTGCACGCCGGCTACGATCCGACACCGGGCACCGTAAAGGCGCAGGTCAACGCCCGTGGCTGCGAGTTGTACGGTGCGTGGGCGCAGGAGCTGGGCTTTCTGTTCTGCCGCACCGGGTCGATGGTGTTGGGCTTTAACGACGAGGACCGCGCGCATCTGGAAAAGCTGCGCCAGAATGGCCTGGCCAACGGGGTGCCCGAGCTGTCAATCGTCGGACCCGACCGCATCCACGAATTAGAACCGCGCGCCAGTACCAAGACGACATGCGCGTTGTGGTGCCCATCGACTGGGTTTGTCGACCCGTTTGAGGTTGCCATCGCCGCGCTGGAGAACGCCGTGGCCAACGGGGTGACGTTTATGCGCTCCGCACCGGTGGAGGCGATTGAAATCGCGGGCTCGGGCGACGACGTGCGCTTTACGTTGGCGACGCCCGCCGGAGACGTGCGCTGCCGCTACATGATCAACGCCGCGGGCAACGGCGCCGCGGACATCTCGCATATGGCGGGCGCCGAGGAGTTCCGGATGGTCTGGCGCCAGGGCAACATCGTGGTGCTGGACAAAGAACCGCGCTCGCTGATGCCACTCTACCCCGTTCCCACGCCGGTGTCCAAGGGCGTTATCGTCACGGGTACCGTACACGGCAACACCGTGATTACCGCGACCGCCGCCGTGCGCGAGCCGGGCGATACACAGACCTACGCGACCGATATCAACGCGCTCCTGACCGGTGCGCGCAAGCTGGTGCCCGATCTGGACACGCGCCGCGTGGTGCGCGCGTTCGCCGGGGGGCGCCCGGTCATTCAGGGTACAAACGACTTTTCTATTGGGCAGTCGGCCGTGGTGCCGGGGCTATTCCAGGCGGCGGGCATCCAGTCGCCGGGCGTGGCGAGCGCACCGGCCATTGCCGAGCGCATGGAGCAGGTACTGCGCAATTCCGGCGTAGCCCTGCGCGAACGTGCCGATTGGAACCCGATCCGCCGCGCGCAGGACGACTTTGACCGCGCACCGCTGGCGCGCAAGGAGGAGCTGATCGAGTCCGATCCCGCGTGGGGACAGATTGTTTGCCGCTGCGAGACGGTGCCCGAGGCCGAGATTGTGGCCGCGATTCGACGCCAACCGGGCGCGGTTTCGGTCGAGGGCGTCAAGCGCCGCTGTCGTGCCGGCATGGGTCGGTGCCAGAGCGGCTTTTGCCAGAGCCGTGTGGTGACGATTCTTGCCCGCGAGCTGGGCTGCGACCCCAGCGAGGTATTACTGGAGGACGCCGGCTCCTGGCTGGTCGAGGGGCCTTTGAAGGGGGTGCGCTAGGATGGCGGAATTCAAATCGAACGCGATTGATTGCGGCGTCGTGGAAGACGTACAAACGCAAGTCTTCGACGTGGTCGTTATCGGAGGCGGACCCGCCGGCATGGCGGCCGCGCTTGCCGCACACAAGGCCGGCGCGCGCGTGGCCATCGTGGAGCGCGAGCAGCATCTGGGCGGCATCCTGCGCCAGTGCATCCACCCCGGCTTTGGCCTGTCGCACTTTAAACAGGAGCTTACCGGTCCCGAGTACGCGCAGCGCTTTATCGACCAGGTGCACGCAACCGACATTGCGCTGTTCCTAAACAGCATGGTGCTTGGAATTGATTCAGGCGAGCCTGCGGAACACACCGCGGTCCATACCGTCACGCTCATGAGCACCGCCGGCATGCTGCAGCTCACCGGACGCGCGGTCGTCCTTGCTATGGGATGCCGCGAGCGCACGCGCAGCGAGATCAAGATCCCCGGCAGCCGTCCCGCCGGCGTGTTTACGGCGGGCCTGGCGCAGCGATACATCAATATCGAAAACCTCAAGCCCGGCTCGCGCACCGTCATTTTGGGCTCGGGCGACATCGGGCTTATCATGGCGCGCCGTTGCACACTCGAGGGGATTTCGGTCGAGGGCGTGTACGAGCTCATGCCGTACGCCAACGGCCTGCGCCGCAACGTCAAGAACTGTCTGGACGACTTTGGCATTCCGCTGCACCTGTCCACCACCGTCACGCGCGTGATCGGACACGATCGCGTGGAGGCCGTCGAGGTAAGCCAGGTCGACGAGCACCTGGCGCCCATTCCGGGGACCGAGCGCATTGTTCCGTGTGACACGCTGCTGCTTTCGGTGGGCTTGATTCCCGAGAACGAGCTTTCGGTTGCCGCGGGCATAGAGCTTGACCCACGCACGCGCGGCGCCGTGGTGGACCAGAGCCTGCAGACGGGCGTGCCCGGCATCTTTGCCTGCGGCAACGTGCTGCACGTGCACGACCTGGCCGACAACGTGACGGCCGAGTCCGAGCGCGCCGGTGCGGCTGCGGCGGCGTACGCGCTGGGGACCGGCGCGGGCGCCGTTCCGGACTGCGAGCTCACCGTCTCCCCTGCCGGCATTGCGGGATACGCGCTGCCGGGACGCATTACGGCTGTGGCGCTCACCAAGCTCAACTTCCGCGTACGCCGACCGGTCGATACCGCTCGAGTACGCATCTTGGCCAACGACGAAGAAGTGTTTGCGGGCAAAGTCCGCGCGTTTAAACCGAGCGTCATGGAAAGCTTCCCGCTGCCGGCTAAGGTGATTCAACGCGCACTCGACCTGGGTGCCAGCGAAATCGTCCTGTCCGTCGATCCCGTTGAGGAGGCATAGCTCATGAGTACGAATGTGACCGAGACGCTGCAGTTCAACTGCACCACCTGCCCATCCGAGTGCCTCCTGACCGTAGAGGTGGAGCACGACGCCAATGGCACCGTGGTGGAAGTGCGCTCCGTAACCGGTAACAACTGCCCGCGCGGCGATACGTTCGCACATCAGGAGCTCACCTGCCCCATGCGCGTGCTCACAACGACCGTGGCCGTCTCCGGCGGCGACGAAGCCCTACTCCCCGTGCGCACCGCCGAAGCCATCCCGCTAGAACTCCACGCCCAAGCCATGGCCCTCATCCGAGGCCTAGTCGTCAACGCCCCCATCCGCATGGGCGACGTCGTGCTGAAGGACCTCCTCAACACCAATATCAACCTAATCGCCAGCATGGACATCGAGTAGCTAAATTGGGACGGGGCTCTTTTAGCTGCTTTTGCAAGGAGTGTCCCCCGGTGCCGTCATAAAAGGAACGTCCCTATGTGCCGGGCTTGGGATACCATGGTGGCAGCCTAGCGAAAGGACGATGTATGGCACATATCGATGACCAGCGTGTGGTGCGCGTGCTCGATGCGCTCGAGGCTCAGCACCCCGGCGCGCAGCTGCTCGTAAACGACCCGTGGTCGATTTATTACCTGACCGGCTTTTATGCCGATATGTTCGAGCGTTTTTGCGGCGTGCTGCTCGCGCGCGATGACGAGCCCGTGATCTTGGTCAATGCCCTGCATCAGCTGCCCGAGTACGACAATGCCCGCGTCGCCTACCACATCGATACCGATGTCGTGACCGACGCCATCGCGAGTGAGATCGACCCAGCCAAGCCGCTTGGCATCGACACTGTCATGCGTTCCGGCTTTTTGATGCCGCTCATGGAGCGCCACGCCGCGAGCGAGTTTTTCCTGGGCGACTTTGCCGTCACCGCCGCGCGCACCTACAAAGACGCCGCCGAGCAGGAGCTCATGCGCGTGTCCTCGGCAGTCAACGACGCCGTGATGGCCGACGCGATCAAACTCGTCCACGAGGGCGTGACGGAGCGCGAAATCGCCGACCAAATGCTCGGCCTGTATCGCAAGCACGGCTGCGAGGGCTTTAGCTTTCCGCCCATCGTGAGCTTTGGCGCCAACGCCGGCGACCCGCATCACGAACCCGACGACACCGTGCTCAAGCGCGGCGACGTGGTGCTGTTCGACATTGGCGGACGCCGCTGCAACTATTGCTCGGACATGACGCGCACGTTCTTTTGGGGCGAGCCGGACGAGGAGACGGCACGCATCTACGACATCGTGCGCCGCGCCAACGAGGCCGCCGAAGCGCTCATCGCACCGGGCGTGCGCATGTGCGACCTGGACCGCGCCGCACGCGATGTGATCGAGGACGCAGGCTATGGGCAGTACTTTACGCACCGCTTGGGACACTCGATCGGCCTGCAGGACCACGAGCCGGGCGACGTCTCGCTGGTCAACGAGCAAGTCGTAGAGCCAGGCATGACGTTCTCCATCGAACCGGGCATCTACCTCCCCGGCCGCACCGGCGTCCGCATCGAGGACTTGGCCCTGGTGACCGAGTCCGGCGTCGAGATCCTCAATGCCTACCCCCACGATCCGGTCCGCCTAGACTAGGCAATGCGGCAAAGGGGCTGTCCCTTTGCCGCATCACATGAATGCCGCCACAAAAACGGCCTATCTACTACGTTTAGCCCGCATGGGTCGACCATACCCGTGTTTTCGCAAAACTGGTAAGCCATCTACCTGCGGTTTTCATTTCGCAATTCTCGGTGTGGTCGGGGGTAGTCGGTAAAACGTAGTAGATAGGCCCATTTCGTGGCAAGCGAGTCAACTCGGGGCACAGGGCAGCCAAAAAGCCCCGTCCCAAATTGACTGCTTTTGAGTTGCGGTGATATACGGACTGTTTGAGGCTTCTTGCTTGTAAAACAGTCCGTTTTCACCGCAACTGATGTGGGGATGGGTTAACGGAGCAGGCCCGCTACTTCGCCGGCCAGGGTGATGGTGCCGGCGGCAACGAAAGCCTCGCCCGCGGCATCGAGGGCCGCGAGGGCCTCGGGCACGCTGGGATACACACCCGCGAGCTTGTCGGCGTCCACTAGGGCGGCGAGCTCCTCTGCCGGCAGAGCGCGGTCGGAATCGGTCTGGGTCACGACCACGCGCGGGAAGGCCGGGATCAGTACATCGACGATGCCGGCCACGTCCTTATCGGCCAGCGCGGCGCACAGCAACGTGGGGCGGTTCTCCACGCACGGATCGATCTCGTCCAGCGCGCTCACAAAGTTCTCGCAGCTCTGAGGGTTATGACAGGCGTCAATCAGCTTGAGCGGATCGGTTCCCAGCACATCAAAGCGACCCGGCGTGGGACAGCCCATAAACGACGCATCGAGCTTGTCATGATCGAGCTCGCGACCCAGATACCCCTCGCACAGCATAATCGCGCACGCGGCATTCTGCGGCTGATACGCCGGCTTGACCATGCTCGACGTATAGATCGCACGCGGCGTGGTGCAGCTAAACTCAACCGTGTCGCCCACATGTGCCGGCACCGTGGTCGTGGCATGGTTCACCACCAGCGGTACTATGCCGCACTCGCGACAACGTGCATCCATCACGCGCTGAACGCTCGCCTCGTGCGTGCCCTCGCCCAGCACAACCAGGCGTCCGGGCTTAATGACCGCAGCCTTCTCCCCCGCAATGGCCTCGAGCGTATCGCCCAAAATGCGTGTGTGGTCGAGTCCAATGCCCGTAATGGCAACGGCGACGGGATCGGTCGCGCTCGTGGCGTCCCAACGACCGCCCATGCCAACCTCGAGCACGGCAACATCCACCGCGGCCTCGGCAAACACCACAAGCGCAGCGGCCGTCAGCAGGTCAAACGGCGTGATGGTATAGGCACGCTCCCCCGCCGCCACACGACGGGCATTCACGCGATGTCCCGCCTCAACAGCGGCGGAAACGCCACGGGCAAAGGCCTCATCGCTCACGACGCGCCCATCGACCTCCATGCGCTCGGGATAGCGCACCAGCTGCGGCGACGTATACAGCGCGGTCTTTAACCCCTCACCACGCAAGATAGCAGCCGAAAAACGCGTGGTCGAAGTCTTGCCATTAGTACCGGCAACCTGAATGCAATCGAAATACTCGTCCGGACGTCCCAGCTCATCAAGCATATCGACAACGGTCTCAAGCAGAGGCCCAGCATCCCCAGAAATCCGCCCCGTGTCGGCAGCAAGCCCCACAGCCTCATTAAACGAAAGCAAATCAAACTCAAAAGGAACGGTATACAAGCCAGAACGCTTAGGCATTTTTAGAACCGCCATTCATAGATAAATAAAACAGTATAGGTTGAGGATAGTCAGCGAAAACGCCTCTGATGAGCCAAGGTGCCGTGAAACAAGGGCGCATAGGGCTTATGCCCATGCGCCCGAAGTTGAACGGCAGATTGGCCATCAGAGGCGTTTGCAGCGTCGAGTCAGCCGCCGTTCGTTAGAACGGCGGAATAGGTGTCCGCAGTAGCGAGCAATGCCCCAAACCGCGTCCCCCAGTAACGCCTACGAGAAGTCAGCAACCTGCGAGGTCAGCGCCGCAAGGATCTCCTTGAGCTCAGCTGCACGGTCCCTCTTCTTCTGGACCACCGCGGGCGCGGCCTTGGCCACAAAACCCTCGTTGGCGAGCGTCTTCTCGCAGCCGGCGAGCTCCTTCTGGGCCGCGGCAATCTCCTTCTCCAGGCGTGCCTTCTCGGCCGAAAGGTCAACCTTGCCCTCGAGCACCACAAAGACCTCGACGCCGCTGTCGACCACGGCGATGCTCGCGGCCGGCTTCTTGACGTCGGTACCCATGACCAGCGAGGCGGTGTTGGCCAGCGGCTCGATGGTCGAGCGCAGGCTCTCGAGCTTCTCGATGTCCTCGGCACCGGCGCGCACGACCACGTCGAGCTCAGCCTTGGGGCTCAAGCGATAACGCGAACGCGTGGCGCGGGCGGCAGACACGACGGTACGGCACAGCTCAAATGCGCGCTCGGCGTCCTCGTCAACATACTTGGCGTAGTCGGCGGGCTCGGGCCACTTGGCGATCATGAGCGCCTCGGCGCGGTCAACGTTGCCCTCGGCGTCCAGATCGAGCACGCTCGCCGGCATGTTGTCCCAGATCTCCTCGGTGACAAACGGCATAAGCGGGTGCATCAGGCGAATGGAGGTGTCGAGCACAAAGATCAGGTTGCGCTGCGCCTGCAGACGGCCCTCGCCCTTCAGACGGGCCTTGGTGACCTCGACGTACCAGTCGCAGACCTCGTTCCAGAAGAACTGCTGCACGCCGCGGGCCATATCGCCAAAGGTGTAGTTCTCAATACCCTCGGTGACCATCTTGACGGCCTTGGCCAAGCGGCTGAACATCCAGGCGTCGGCCGGCGTCTCCACGACGGGCTCGCCGGGCGTGTAGCCCTCCATGTTCATAAGCAGGAAGCGGCTGGCGTTCCAGATCTTGGTCACAAACGACTTGGCCTGCTCGGTGCGCGGGCTGTCGATGAGCTTCTTGGTCTTCTTGTCGATGTTCGCGTCGAACTTGACGTCCTGGTTGTTGGTGCACAGCGTAAGCAGGTTGAAGCGCATGGCGTCGGCGCCGTACATGTCAATGAGGTCCATGGGGTCTACGCCGTTGCCCTTGGACTTGGACATGCGGCTGCCGTCCTTGGCCAGAATCGTCGGGTAGATGACGACGTCCTTAAACGGCACCTCATCAAGGAAGTACAGCGAGCTCATGACCATGCGGGCGACCCACAACGCGATGATGTCACGCGCGGTGACGAGCGCCGTCGTGGGGTGATGGCCCTCGAGCAGCTCCGGCTTTTGCGGCCAGCCCTGCGTGGCGAAGGTCCACAGCTGCGAGCTGAACCAGGTGTCCAGCACGTTCTCGTCCTGATGCACGTGATGGTCGCCGCACTTGGGGCACACGTCGGTGTCCTCGGTGAGGGCGTCCTCCCAGCCGCAGTCCTCGCAGTAGAACACGGGGATGCGGTGGCCCCACCACAGCTGGCGGCTGATGCACCAGTCCTTGAGGTTCTCCATCCAGGTGGTGTAGGTCTGCGTCCAACGCGCGGGGTGGAAGGTGACCTTGCCAGAGTTGACGGCGTCGAGCGCCGGCCCCTTGAGCTTGTCGACGGCGACGAACCACTGCTCGGACAGCCACGGCTCCAGGGCGGAGTCGCAACGGTAGCAGTGCATGACGGAGTGGTCGAGCTCTTCGACGTGGTCGAGCAGGTCGTGCTCCTCGAACCACTTGATGACCGCCTCGCGGCACTCGTCGCGGTTCATGCCGGTGAACTCGCCATAGCCCTCGACGACCACAGCGTGCTCGTCGAAGATGTTGATCTGCGGCAGATCGTGGGCCTGACCCATGGCGTAATCGTTGGGGTCGTGGGCCGGGGTAACCTTGACAAAGCCGGAACCGAAGTTGGCGTCGACATGCCAATCCTCAAAGATGGGGATCTCGCGGTCGACGATGGGGAGCATGACGGTCTTACCCACAAAGGCGGCCTTCTCGGGGTCCTTCGGGGAGACGGCAACGCCCGTGTCGCCGAGCATGGTCTCGGGGCGCGTGGTGGCGACGACGATGTAGTCCTGGCCGTTGACCGGCTCGGTCAGCGGGTAGCGCAGGTGCCACAGGTGGCCCTTCTCGTCCTTATACTCGGCCTCGTCGTCCGAGATGGCGGTGGTGCAGTTGGGGCACCAGTTGACGATACGCTTGCCACGGTAGATCAGGCCGTCGTGGTACCAGTCGCAGAAGACCTTACGCACGGCCTGGGCGTAATCCTCGTCCATGGTGAAGCGCTCGTTGTCGAAGTCGACGGAGCAGCCCATGCGCTTGATCTGCTCGACGATGATGCCGCCGTACTCGTGGGTCCAGTCCCAGCAGGCGTCAACAAACTTGTCGCGACCGATCTCCAGGCGGCTGATACCCTCGCTCTTGAGCTTCTTGTCGACCTTGGTCTGCGTGGCGATACCGGCGTGATCGGTGCCCAGCACCCAGCGCGTGGACTTGCCGCGCATGCGGGCCATACGGACGATGGCGTCCTGGATGGAGTCATCGGTGGCATGGCCCATGTGGAGCTTGCCAGTCACGTTGGGAGGCGGAATGGTGACGGTGCAGTCGCCCACGCCCTCACGGCGCTTGTAGTAGCCGCCGTCGAGCCACTTCTGCAGGATCGCCGGCTCGTTGGTCGACGGATCGTAGTTCTTGGGCATCTCTTCCATATATCTCTCCCTGTCCCGCCGGGGAGGAATGTAGGCCCGCTAGGGTCTGCATTCCTCCCCTTAGGTATCGATTACTTCAGTCTGATATGACTTCGCTGAGGCTTAAACAAACACACAGAATAACACAGGTAGTTGGGGTTATTGCGTATATATAAAATAGCCTCCGACCGCGGATGGTCGGAGGCTATTTGCAAGCACGTTTTTGGCTGGTTTACCCGTAGATGCGTTGGGGCTGTTCTTCGCCCTTAACCGCCGCTTCGGTTACGACGACCTTAGCGACGCCCTCCTCGCTGGGGAGGTCGAACATCGTCTGCTGCAGCACGTCCTCGCAGATGGCGCGCAGGCCGCGAGCGCCGGTCTTGCGGGCGAGCGCCATGCGGGCGATCTCGTGCAGGGCCGCGTCGTCAAACTCAAGATCGACGTCCTCGAGCTGGAACATCTTGCGGTACTGGCGCACCACGGCGTTCTTGGGCTCGGTCAGGATCGACACCAGGTCGTCCTCGTCGAGCGCCTGCGTCTGGGTCACGACGGGCGTACGGCCCACGAACTCGGGGATCATGCCAAAGGCGTTGAGGTCTTGCGGGAGCACCTGGCGCAGCAGGTCGTTCTCGTCGACCGAGGTGGGGCCGGCGATCTCGGAGTTAAAGCCCACGCCCTTGTTGCCCACGCGATCGGCAATGATCTTATCCAGACCCACAAAGGCACCGCCGCAGATGAACAGGATGTTCGTTGTGTCGATCTGCAGCAGCTCCTGCTGGGGATGCTTGCGGCCGCCGGTGGGCGGAACGCTGGCCACCGTGCCCTCAAGGATCTTAAGCAGTGCCTGCTGAACGCCCTCGCCCGAAACATCACGAGTGATGGAGAGGTTCTCGGCCTTGCGGGCGATCTTGTCGATCTCGTCCACGTAGATGATGCCCACCTGCGCGCGCTCAATGTCGCCATCGGCAGCGTTGATGAGCTTGAGCAGGATGTTCTCAACGTCCTCGCCAACGTAGCCAGCCTCGGTGAGCGCGGTGGCGTCGGCGATGGCAAACGGCACCTCGAGGATGCGCGCGAGCGTCTGGGCCAGCAGCGTCTTACCGGTACCGGTGGGGCCGAGCAGCAGAATATTGGACTTGGCGAGCTCCACCTCGTCCATATCGTCATCAAACTGGGCGTCCATGCCCGATGCCTCGTCTAAGGCGGATACCGCGGCACCGCCCTCGATCACGCGACGGTAGTGGTTGTACACGGCCACCGACATGGCGCGCTTGGCGTCCTCCTGGCCCATAACATAGGCCGAAAGCTCGTCATAGATCTCGTGCGGCGTCGGCACGTGCGTGATGACCTGACGGTCGTCCTCGAGCTCAAAACCCTCGGCCTCGGGGTCAACGGCGGGCTGGGACGCAGCCTGGCCGTGGTCGCTGAGGAAACCCGGCAGTTTGCCGTTGCGGGCGGCGTCCATAAAGTCCGAAGCCAGCGACTCCTCAAGAATCTCGGAACAGGCGGCGACGCACTCGTCGCAGATAAAGATGTTGGTCGGACCCTTAACAAGGCGGCGAACCTGGCCCTGCTCTTTTCCGCAGAAGGAGCAGCGGATGGGGTTGCCGTTCTCGTCAAAGTTGTCCTGCATGTTACCTGCCATCCTAGGCGTCCTTCGCGGCGAGATCGCGCGAGGTGACGATACGGTCGATCAGGCCGTAGTCGAGGGCCTCGGCAGCGGTCAGGTAGTTGTCGCGCTCGGTATCGGCCTGGACTTTCTCGATGGGCTGGCCCGAGGCGTCGGACAGGATCTGGTTGAGCTCGCGACGGGTCTTCTTGATCTCCTCGGCCACGATCTCGATCTCGGTCTGCTGGCCCTGGGCACCGCCGCTGGGCTGATGAATCATGACCTTGGAGTGCGGCAGGCAGAAGCGCTTGCCCTTGGCGCCGGCCGAAAGCAGCACGGCGGCCATAGACGCGGCCATACCGACGCAGATGGTGGAAACCTGCGGCTTAATAAAGTTCATGGTATCCAGAATCGCCAGACCGGAGTAGACCTCGCCACCGGGCGAATTGATGTAGAGCGAGATATCCTTCTCGGCATCCTGGCTCTCAAGATGCAGCAGCTGGGCAACGACCAGGTTGGCGCTGACGGAGTTGATCTCCTCGCCCAAGAAGATGATGCGGTCGTTGAGCAGGCGCGAATAGATATCGTAGCTGCGCTCGCCGCGCGGCGTCTGCTCGATAACGTATGGCACGAGGGCGGAATCGAACTTAGCGATCATACGCATCTCCATTTCTCTTACGGACCAATAATGGTTCTAGACAGACGTACGGTGCCCGCATGCTGTGCATTGGCTGGCACCGTACGAAGCAACCGGATAACCGGCTTATAACTTTACCCCATCACGGGCGCATCCATGCGCTCGCGGGAAAGGTGGCGAGAATTACTCGGCGTCCTTGGCGGTCTCGTCGACCTCGGTCACCTTGGCGTTCTCGACCAGGTGATCGACGGCCTTGGAGCGACGGATGGACTCACGGACGGCAGGCATGCGGCCATCGGCAATGAACTCGGCCTTGGAAGCCTCGACGTCCTTGACGCCGGCCTTCTCGAACTCGGCGTTGATGTCGTCCTCGGTGACCTCGATCTTGAGCTCACGGGCGAGAGCGTCGAGCGCCAAGGACTCACGGGCAACGTCGTTGGCCTGCTTGTGCAGGTCGCCGACGAACTGCTCCATGGTCAGGCCGGATGCGGGCAGCCAGGTGTCCAGCGTCATGCCGCGGGCAGCGAGGTTGGACAGGAAGTTCTGGCCGAGCTCCTCAAAGACGGACTGCTCGTAGTCGGCGTCCATCTCGTCGAGCTGCAGACGCTCGGCGAGAGCGGAGACGCAACGGTTCTCCTTCTCGGCCGGCAGGCGGGAAGCCTTGTCCTGCTCGATCTCGAGCTTGATGGCGTCGCGCATGGCGTCGATGCTGTCGAAGCCAAAGTCGGACTTGACGAGCTCGTCGGTGAGCTCGGGGGTGTTGCGGACCTTGATGCCCTTGACGGTGACCTCGACGGTGTGAGTCTCGGCCTCCTCGCCCTCCTCAGCCTCGTCGGTCCAGGTGACGGTCTTGACGTCGTCAACGTTGGCGCCGATCAGGGCCTCGTTGAGCTCGGCGGGGTTGCTGTCGCTGCCGGCGATGAGCATGCGACCCTCGGCGGCGAAGTTGTCGGCGTTCTCGACGGCCTTGAGGTCGACGGTCACGTAGTCGTCAGCCTCGACGGCGCGGCCCTCGACGTCCTCGAAGGTAGCGCGGTAGTTGAGGAGCATCTCGACCTGGTTGTTGATCTCGGACTCGGTGACCTCAGCGGGAGGCATCTCGATCTCGACGGCGTCGTAGGAGGAGAGCTCAGCGGCGGGACGCAGGGAGAACTCGACGGTATAGGTGTAGTCCTCGTGATCCTTGGCGAGGTCGAGCTCCTTGTAGTCACCGTTCTTGGTGGGGACGATGTCCAGCTCGTTGAGGACGGCGGGCTCGTTGGCAGCGATCAGGTCGTTGGTGGCCTGAGCGAGGGTAGCCTCGACGCCCAAGGCGGAGTCGATGACCGGACGGGGAGCCTTGCCGGCGCGGAAGCCTGGGAAGCGGTACTTCTTAGCGGTGTCCTTGTAGGCCTTCTTGATCGCGGCGTCGACGTCGGCGGCCGGGATGGTGACCGTAGCGGTGAGCTTGGCGTCCTTGACGTCAGAAGCGGTGATGTTCAACACGTTCCTCCTCATACTGCCCAGCTTATCTGAGGTGCTGGTACCTTTATGCAACAAAGAGTCGCGACGGCGGGAGCCGACGCAGGTGCGATGGTGCGGGCGAAAGGACTCGAACCTTCACGGGAATCCCACCAGAACCTAAATCTGGCGCGTCTACCAATTCCGCCACGCCCGCATGAGCGCACAGACTAGGAATGATAGCAGATACAAACGACAAGAGCACGCACACGTTTTTAGCTCACGACCTCACCACGAGTTACAGCGGAACAGGGTAGCTAATTTGGGACGGGGCTTTTTTAGCTACCCCGCTTGTGGGGGTAGCTAAAAAAGCCCCGTCCCAAATTAGCTACCCTGCAGCCCACAATTCGGTCGAAAAGTGGGCTGCAGTTTCTCCGGGCTTGTCAAAGAGCGGCGACAGCCGCGCCTCGCCTACTCCCCCAGCAGAGCCTTCTCCGGTGTGATCGGCAGCGAGCGGACCTGGTGGCCGGTGGCGTGCGCGACGGCCGAGGCAACGGCGGCGAGCGGCGTGTTGATGACGACCTCGCCGATCGACTTGGCACCAAACGGGCCCGTCGGCTCGTAGCTCGGCTCAAAGGCCACGCGAATGCTGCCGATATCCAGGCGTGTGGGCAGCTTGTAGCTCATGAAGTTACCGGTGCGCAGGCGGCCGCGGTCATCGTGCTCGACAATCTCGTAGAGCGCGTGGCCGATACCTTGGGCAATGCCGCCCTCGGCCTGGACGCGCGCGAGCGCCTCGTTGATCACGGTGCCGCAGTCCACGGCCGCCGCATAGTCCACCACAGTCACCTTGCCGGTGGCCTTGTCGACCTCGACCTCGGCAATGCCGGCCATAAACGGCGGAGGCGAAACGGGCAGGCAGGCAGAGGCGTGCGAGGTCAGCGCGTCGCCGCCCGCGATGTTCTTGACGCACAGGTTGGCAAAGTCGCGCAGCGTGAGGTAGCGGCCGCACTCACGGGCGGCGCGCTCGTCGGACAGGCGCACGTACTGGCCGTCGAAGACCACGTCGGCGGCGTCCACACCCCACATCTGGGCAGCCTTGGCGCAAATCTTCTCGCGCAGCTCGGTCGCGGCGTTCTTGGCTGCCAGACCCGTCACGTACGTGCCCGAGCTCGCGTACGAGCCGGCGTCGAACGGCGACACATCGGTGTCCACGCCGCGCACCACAATGAGAGAGCTCTCCACGCCCAGCTCCTCGGCGGCAATCTGCGCCAGGATCGTGTCGACGCCCATACCGTTATCGGTGGCGCCGGTGCCGATGGTAATGAAGCCGTCCTCTTCCAGGCGCATGTCGATGCCGGCGATATCCACGTTGGAAATGCCCGAGCCCTGCATGGTAAGCGCACAGCCCAGAGCACGCACGCGGTCGCCCAGGTCCACGGCCAGCGGCTTGTCGCGCCAGCCGATCATATCCATCGCGCGCAGCAGGCAGCGGTCGAGCGCGCAGGCGTTGAGCTTCTCGTTGTAGTACTGCGGCATGATCTCGCCCTCGTGCACCATGTTCTTAAGGCGCAGATCGGCGGGGTCCATGTGCAGCATGTCGGCGAGCTCGTTGACGGCGCTCTCCACGGCAAACTGGCCCTGGGTGGCACCGTAGCCGCGATACGCGCCGCCGCGGTTGGTATTGGTGTAGACGGCGTCCCACCTAAAGCGGCTCGCCTTCACATGGTTGTAGATGGGCAGGCTCTTGTGGCCCGACAGACCGATCGTCGTGGTGGCGTGCTCGCCGTACGCGCCGGCGTTGGACAGCGTATGCAGATCGATGGCCGTGATGGTGCCGTCGTTCATGGCGCCCAGCTTGACGGTCATCTGCATCTGGTGACGCGAGTTGCCCGCGGTGATGGTCTCCTCGCGGGTATAGCAGCAGTAGCTCGGACGGCCGGTCTGCTGGGTGACGAACGCCACGAAGATCTCGCAGCAGCCAGCCTGCTTGGAGCCAAAGCCGCCACCGATGCGCGGCTTAATGACCTGCACCTGCGACTGCGGAATATCGAGCGACTGCGCGACCATGCGGCGCACGTGGAAGGGCACCTGCGTAGAGGTGGTCACCGAGATGCGGCCGAAGGCGTCGGTCGTCGCGAAGGCACGGAAGGTTTCCATGGGCGCGGTCTGCGTGGCCTGGCTGGTGTAAGTGCGCTCAAAGACGATGTCGCTCTGGGCGAAGGCCTCTTCAAGGTCGCCATAATCGCTGGTACCGCTGCACACCAGGTTGCGAGCAACGTCGCCGCCCTGCGGGAACATAAAGGTCACGTCGCCCTCGGGGTGGACCACGATGTCGTTATCGAGCGCCTGGGTAAAGTCGAGCAGGGGCTCGAGCACCTCGTAGTCGACCTTGATGAGCTTGAGCGCCTTGTCGGCGGCCTCCTCGGTCTCGGCGGCGACAATCGCCACCTCCTCGTTTTGGTAGCGCACGAGGTTCTCGAGGATCAGGCGGTCGTAGGGCGAAGGCTGTGGGTAGCTCTGACCGGCAATGGTAAAGCGGCGCTTGGGCACGTCCTCGTAGGTGTAGACGCCCACGACACCGGGCACCTTCAACGCGCGCGAGGTGTCGATGGAGCGGATCTTGGCGCGGGCATAGGGGCTGCGCTTGAGTTTAACAATGAGCGCGCCGGCGGGCACCATATCGCCGGTGTAGACCGGACGGCCCTCGAGCAGGGCCTTCGAGTCCTTCTTGGGCTGCTTGTGGGTAATCTGCTTGTAGGTAACGCCGTCAGAGCTGGTGTTATTGACCGGCAGCTCGGGCATCTCGAAGCCCACCTGTACGCCGGACTCGTTAAGAAAGCGGACGATGGCGCGCAGCTGGCTCTCGTAGCCGCTGCAGCGGCAGAGGTTGCCGGCGAGCTGGCGCGACAGCTCCTCGCGCGTGGCGACGAGGCTCGGGTCATCCTTGGCGGCGCGGGCAAGCGCCAGCACATTCATGATGAGGCCGGGGGCGCAAAAACCGCACTGCTCGGCGCCTTCGGCAGCCATCGCGCGGGCGAGCGCCTCGGACTCGGCCTTGAGACCCTCGAGCGTGGTGATGGCATGGCCCTCGACGCGCGCGGCGGGAACCGAGCAGCTCAGCACCGGGTCGCCGTCGAGCCACACCGTGCACAAACCGCAGTTGGTGGTCTCGCAGGCGCAGCGCACCGACGCACAACCCTGCTCGCGCAGCAGCGCAAAGAGCATGGTGTCGGGGGCAATCTGGACCTTGACCTTACGGCCGTTGAGCGTAAAGGAAAGATCGATGAGTTTGGCAGCCATTAGCGCACCTCGCTAGAATCGACGCCGGGCACGCGGCGGCAGGAATACTCGTCCGTGGCAAATTTAGGGATCTGCACGCCCTCGAGCTCGCGGGCAAGCGCGGCCGAAAGCTCGATGCCGGCGGCGCGGCGCACGGCCTGCACGGCGAGCGGCGCCGAGATGCAACGGCGGTACTCGGCCGAGCCCCACAGGTTGGTGCCGTAGCTCAGCGCGCGTACGGACGCTGCAAGGGCACGCAGCTCGTCCTCGGAAGGCTGCTCGCTGGCAAGGCCGCATGCCTCACCCTGCAGCAGGGTCGCGCGCAGCGGACGGGCGCCCACGGTGACATGCCAGCTGTTGTCCCACCAGGCAGCGGTGACATTGAGCGAGGGGAAGTCGGTCGCGGCCTTGCGCACGGCCTCATAGCTCGCGCGGTAGTCGTGCTTAACGACCACGACGCGCTCGATCACGTCGCGCACGTAGCCCATCCGCACAAACTCCGCGAGCGGTACGCGGCCGGCGCCCGTCAGCTCAACATAGGAGTCCAGCGCCAGGAACGCCGAGAGCACGTCCGAGAAGCCAAAGCGACCGTAGATGCTGCCGCCCACCGTGGCGGTGTTGCGCAGCTGAACACCCACGATGTCGTGGACGGCAAACTCAAAGACATTGTTGACAAGCGCGTTGAGCCCGACATGGCGCTCGAGCTGGCGCAGGGTGCACATGGCACCGATGCGAAACTCGGTCTCGGTCTCCTCGATCTGATCGAGTCCGCAGGCCGAAAGGTCAATCGCCGTCGCGACGCGACGCGAACCCAGGCGCATCCAAATGCCACCGCCCACAATCTTGTTATTGCGGTTCTTCTGTAAGAGCTCATAGGCTTCGGCCGCGTTTCCAACACGGACGTAGGTACCGAACTTGAGCACGTTCTCCCCCATCTCTTCACTTGTCCAGTACTTTTAAGTGTACCAAACGAGGGGCCGCACACCGTTTTAGGACAAAATCCACCCACCCATCCATAACTTGCGGTGATATACGGACTGATTAGCCGTTCTGGAACGCAAAACAATCCGTATTCCACCGCAAGTTATGAGGAGTCCTCCGGGATAGAGAAGGCTCCCAGCCAAGATGACTGGGAGCCTTCTGCGATGCTATATCGAGCGAAGATTTAGCAGACGCCCTGAGCGAGCATGGCGTCGGCGACCTTCAGGAAGCCGGCGATGTTGGCGCCCATGACAAAGTTGCCCTCCTGGCCATACTCCTTGGCGGTGTCGTCCACGTTGTGGAACATGCCGCGCATGAGCTGCTCGAGCTTGCCGTCGACCTCGTCGAAGGTCCAGGACAGGTGCTCGGCGTTCTGGCTCATCTCCAGGCCGGACACGAGCACGCCGCCGGCGTTGGCAGCCTTACCGGGCATAAAGGCGACGCCGTTCTCCTGGAAGTAGGTCGTGGCCTCGATGGTCGTGGGCATGTTTGCGCCCTCGCCGACCACCTTGCAGCCATTGGCGACGAGCTCCTGGGCGTCCTCGAGCAGCAGCGTGTTCTCGCGAGCGCAGGGCAGCGCGATGTCGCAGGGCAGCTGCCACACGCCGCGGCCGTCGCCCTCGTGCCACACGGCGTTGGGCTTCTCGTCAACGTACATGGCGAGCGTGACGCCCTTGTCGTGGCCGGAGCGCTTCTGGTTGTAGACGTGCTCGAGCACGGAGTAGTCGATGCCGTCGGGATCCTCGACCCAGCCGTGGGTATCGGAGCAGGCAAGCACCTTGCCGCCGAGCTGGGAGACCTTCTGGACGGCATAGATAGCAACGTTGCCGGAACCGTGAACGACGACGTTCTTGCCCTCGAAGGAGTCGCCGCGGCTCTTGAGGTACTCGTCCACAAAGTAGACCAGGCCGTAGCCGGTGGCCTCGGTACGGGCGAGCGAGCCGCCAAAGGAGAGGCCCTTGCCGGTGAGGACGCCGGTCCACTCGTTGGTCAGGCGCTTGTACTGACCGAACATGTAGGCAACCTCACGGCCGCCAACGCCCAGGTCGCCGGCGGGAACGTCGGTGTTGGGGCCGATGTGGCGATAGAGCTCGGTCATGAAGGACTGGCAGAAGTGCATGATCTCGTTGTTGGACTTGCCCTTGGGGTCAAAGTCGGAGCCGCCCTTGCCGCCGCCCATGGGAAGGGTGGTCAGGCTGTTCTTGAGGATCTGCTCCAGGCCCAGGAACTTGAGCATGCCCAGGGTGACCGTCGGGTTAAAGCGCAGGCCGCCCTTGTAGGGCCCAATGGCAGAGTTGAACTCGACACGATAGCCGCGGTTGACCTGAACCTTGCCCTGGTCATCGACCCAGGGGACACGGAACATAACGATGCGCTCGGGCTCGACGAGGCGCTCAAGCAGGGCGGCCTCCTCGTACTCGGGATGGGCGTCGAGCGCCGGCTGGATGGTGCCGAGGATCTCGGTCGCGGCCTGGATGAACTCAGGCTGCTCGGGATAGCGGGCCTTGAGCTCGTCGAGAACTTTCTGCGTGTAGCTCATGCTTCCTCCAATGATAGGAAACGAAAAGTGTCGGTCGCGGCACCCTGTGCGCCGCGAACTTTATCGTGTATGGATAATATCGCACTGTTGCGGGAAAGTTTCGCATAAGCAGACGAGCAGATGTTTCGTTTTGATTACGATGCAGGTAGATAGCTTTTTGACCGCCTGACGAGCAAATCGCGTGTTTCGAAGCTGTTTCCCGCACGTTTCGAAACCACCACAAAGGGGACAGGCACCTTTGTGGTGGTTTTGGCGAGATGCGTTGGCGGGAACGGATGTGAATCGAACACATCCAAGACGTTTTGCACGCCTCACAACGGTTTTGAAGACCGCGGGGCCCACCGGAGCCCATCCGCTCCCAAACGTGGCGGTATTTTACCAAACCCAACAGACCACAACCGAAAAGAGCGATGCGGAAACCGCTAACGCAGCGATCTCAGACCGCCGGCCTCCTTGTCGAGTACTGTAAAGCGCACGGCATCCAGGTGCTCCAAGATGCTAATGGTTCGTTTGCGCGACACGCCCAGGGCTTCGCGCAGCACACTCGTGGTGGCGGCGCCGCCAGCAGCCTCGATAGCCGTCGCAACAACCTCACGCGCATGGGCCTCGGCAGCGGCGGACAAGGCAACGTCGCGCTCGACCTTAACGATCGAGTGGTTGAGCGAAAGCTCGCGCAGTGCACGCGTCATGGTGTCGCGATCGAGCTGCAACTGTTCGCTCACCTCGGGAAGCGTCGGCGCATTAAGACCGGCCTCATCCAGCAGGGCCACGATACGCTGGCCAGCCTCGCGCACCACGCGTATCGCCGCGGCGGCGGAATGCGGGTCGAACACCTCGGCACCGTCGACGGCGCACACGCCACGTGCACAGCCCTCGGCAATAAGTGCCATCGCGACATCGTTACCGGCGCCCGGCCAAGCCGCGTGCGCGACCGCACCGGACGTAAAGCCGATCTCCTTGGGAGCCGCCGCGTGCATGGAGGACAAGGCCGCAGCCAGCACATCCATTGCAGCATCGAGAGCCGAGGCATCTGCGTAGAGCACCGCACCGCCCGCAGCAAGCTCGCACACGGCAGCCTGGTCCACAAGCCCACGCAAAACGATCTCGACCTCGCCGGTAACAAGATCGAGCGCTGCGGCAACACCGGCAGCAGCAACAGGCAGCGTTTGCAGCGCCAGCCACGCGTGTACGCCGTCCGCGACATCTCCGGACTCAAGCGCCGCATACAACGCGCGCTCCCCCGCCGACAGGACCCGCGCGCGGCGACAGCGCGATAGCAGGACGCGTCCGCCGCCAAGCAGCGAAATCGGCGAATACGACAGAATGACGGCATGATCGCCGGCGCGCAACGGCAGCGGCCGTTCCAGGCGCACCTGCACCACACGCGTCTCGCCGACCGCAATAGGCGGCTCGTCGTCTAAAAGCATAATGCGGCCGAGCACCTCAGCCGTGCCCGCCATAACGTGCACGCGTGTACCCGAAGCAAGAACGCCGGCTCGCACGCCATCGCGCCCCACATATGTCAGTTGCATCAAAAAGCGCAGCGTCTGGCCCACGCGACCCTCGACGCCGAGCATCTCGCCGCGCTTGAGGCCCGCCACGCCATCGTCCACCAGGTTCAGGGCGACGCGCTGGCCGGGAACCGCGCACTGGGTATCCCCGTGAACCTGCACCCCGCGCACGCGACAGCGCGTTTGCGACGGCAGCGCAACGAGCTCATCGCCAACCGAAACGGGACCGTCGTGCAGCGTACCCGTCACGACGGTTCCGGTGCCGCGGATGCTAAAGCAACGGTCGATGGGAAGACGGGGCGCGGCGCCCGAGCCAGCGGTCGCCTCCAGATGCTCCGACCAGCACGAACAAACCGTGTTATCGAGCGTCGTAAGCAGCTCGTCCAGGCCCTCGCCCGTCTTGGAGGACACCGACACTATAGAGGCACCCGCAAACACGGTCCCGTCCAGAAACGCCTCGACATCGAGCTCCGCCAGCGCGGCAATCTCGTGGTCGGCCAAATCGCGCATCGTGAGTGCGACGACCATGCGCGTCACACCCAACAGCTCCAGAACCCGAACGTGCTCGCGGGTCTGCGGCATCACGCCCTCAACGGCCGAAACCGCCAGCAACGCAACGTCCACGCCGGTGGCGCCCTGCACCATGGCGCGCAGATAGTGCGCATGCCCGGGTACGTCGACCAAGCCGACAAGCTTGCCGCTGGGAAGCTCGAGCTCGCCAAAGCCGAGCTCAGTGGTCATGCCTCGGCGCCGTTCGACCTCCAGACGGTCGGGATTTTTGCCGGTCAGCGCCTCGATAAGGGCCGACTTTCCGTGGTCGACGTGTCCTGCCGTTCCGACGATAACGGGACATTCGACAAGCTCGCGCGCGGTCATCGACGCAAACCTGCCCGCACGGCATCCGCCAACGCAGACGCACACAGGTCAAGGTCGGTGTCGCGCAAAAGCGTGCGAACGTCAAAAAGCACCTGGTCGTGCCGCACGCGCGTCACAACCGGCGTATCGGGCTCCTGTACCATAGCGCGCTTTAGGCCATCGGCGGATAGGCGCCCATCGACGGGACAGACGGCAACGCAAAAAGTTGGGAGCTCGACGGTCGGCAGCGAACCGCCGCCCGGAGCAGACACGCCCTCGACAACCTGCAGCTCCACCGCCTCCTCACACTGAGACTCGCGAAGCTTGCGCAGCATGCGGTCATGCAGGCGCTTGGCCTGACGCTCGAGCGGAGCCGGCGCGCCGGAAAGCATGTTGAGCACCGGGATCTCCCGATGCGCTGTATCGGATCCGGTCACATACAGGCGCAAAGTGGCCTCGAGCGCCGCGAGCGTGAGCTTGCCGGGGCGAAGCGCGCGCATAAGCGGATGCGAGGCACAGGCGGCGATTACCTGGGCGCTACCGAGAATAATGCCCGCTTGCGAGGCGCCGAGCAGCTTGTCGCCCGAGCACGAGACGACGTCAACGCCGGCGCAAAGCGAGGCGGACGTGGGCTTCTCCCCAGCATCGACGAGCACCTCATCTGTAAGCAAAGCGCCCGAGCCCTGGTCCTCGTACAGTAACAGCCCGTGCTCATGCGCCAGCGCAGAAAGCTCCGCCGCGGAAACCTCCTCGTGGAAACCCTCGATACGGTAGTTAGAAGGATGAACTTTCAAGATCATCGCCGTATTGGGCGTAATGGCGCTTCGGTAATCATCCAGATGCGTGCGGTTGGTGGAGCCCACCTCGACAAGCTTGGCACCCGAAGCCGCCATGATATCGGGAATGCGGAAGCTGCCGCCCACCTCGACCAGCTCGCCGCGACTCACGATGACCTCTTTGCCGCACGCATGCGCGGCAAGCACCAGCAGCACCGCCGCGGCGTTATTGTTGACGACCAGGGCGTCCTGCGCCCCCGTGAGCGTGCGCAGCAGACGCGCGGCATGCTCTTTGCGGCCCCCGCGAGCGCAGGTTGAGACGTCATACTCAAGCGTGCTGTAGCCGCGAGCGACATCGGTCACCGCCCGCACCGCCGCGGGCGCGAGCGGAGCGCGGCCCAGGTTGGTGTGAATCACAACGCCCGTCGCGTTAACGGCAGGGCGCAGGGTCGGCAGCGACAGGCGGTGGCACCGCCGCTCGATAGCCAAGGCGAGCTCGCGCTTATTCCTAGCGGGGGCGCCAGAGCGAATCGCCGCGCGCTCGGCATCGAGCTCGGCGTCAATCGCCTCGCGCACCAACGTGTCGCCCGCATCGCCGGCAGCCTTCATGACCGGCCACTCGGCCAGCAGCTCGTGCACGGCGGGAATGGAGCGCAGGCGGTCGCGCACCTCGGCAGGCATGGATTCGCAGTCGCTCATGGAAAGCCCTTCGACATAATCAATAAAAAGCAGGCCCCCCTTGGTCGTCATCGGCCAAAATGTGACGACGCGAATACAAAAGGGACAGGTCCATTATGGCAGCTCGCGACAAGACGGCGAAGCGCCTCGTCCAAAACCTGCCAAAATAAACCTGTCCCTTTTTGGTCGGTTATGGGTTGGGTCCTTTAGGACTCTTTGTTGGCGTAGATAAACCAGTAGCCCAGCGCCACGATCAGGGCGCCACCTACGATATTGCCCAGCGTGGCGACCGAAAGGTTGAGCGCCAACCCGGCGGCGTTGAGGGCATCGGCGCCGGCGACATCGGCTCCATAGCCGCACGCGTGCATCACGGCACCCATGGGCAAAAAGTACATGTTGGCAACGCAGTGCTCAAAACCGCATGACACAAAGGCGGCGATAGGCAGCAGAATACCCACGACTTTATCGACCACGGTCTTGCCGGCGGTACCGATCCATACAGCCAGGCACACAAAGATGTTGCACAAAATGCCGCGGAAGAAGATGGTAACGGCGTCGATCGCAACCTTACCGGCGGCGACGCTCACCATGGTATTGGCGACGGCCTCGCCGTTGAGCTTATAAATAGCTGCCATGTAAATCAAAAAGACAACGAACAGGGCGCCGGCAAAGTTGCCGATCCACACAACAGCCCAAGCCTTGAACATCTGGACGAGCGTAATCTTTTTGCTCTTAAGCGCGCATACCATAAGCGAGTTACCGGTAAACAGCTCCGCGCCGCAAATGAGCACGAGCACCAGTCCCAGGCAAAAAGCAAGACCGCCCACGAAGCGCTGGGCGCCCCAGCCAAGCGTGGGATCGCTCAGAAAGACCGTGAAAAACAGGCCGCCGAAGGCGATAAACGCTCCGGCGAACATGGCGAGCAAAAAGGCCTTCGAGACCGGCAGGTTGGCCTTGGTAACGCCGGCGGCCTCGGACTTAGCCTCGATCGCGGCGGGCGCCAGGCAGTCGGGGGTGGGGTATTCTGCCTTACTCTGTGCCATGGCAATCACTACTTTCTTACGATGTGGGACAAACGCTCTTGGTTCATTTGCCCCGCGAGGTCGGACGGTATAAAAATAAACGCGAGCCAAATTAGCATATTGGCCTGCGATTATATAGCTTGGAGCGGGCGACGGGAAGTCCAAGGATTTGCTTCGCAAATCCTTGTTTCGCTGCGGGCCTTCGGCCCTTGCGTGCTGCGCTGGAAAATGCTCACGCATTTTCTCAGCTCCGCACCCTGACGGGTTCGATTCCCGTCGCCCGGCGCGTAAACGAAAACAGCTCTGATTCCCAAAGGAAACCAAAGCCGTTAAAACAATTCTTATGGAGCGGGCGACGGGAATCGAACCCGCGTCATCAGCTTGGAAGGCTGGGGTTCTACCATTGAACTACGCCCGCAAGATATGGTCGGGACGACAGGATTTGAACCTGCGACATCCTGCTCCCAAAGCAGGCGCGCTACCAAACTGCGCCACGTCCCGAAGGTGTTGAGCAGCTAAGGTCTAAACCTTGCGTGTCCCAAAGCGAAGGAAATTATAGGGGAGACTCCCCGCCTGCGCAAGCGACGATACCCTAGCTCCTCGAATGTGCGACAAACCGGCTGTGGAGCAGGCCAATCACAAACGCCACCACGGCAACCGGCGCCCATGCGGCTCCAATGTCGGCCAGCGGCAGCGCATCGAACGGCAGCCACACGCCTGCAAAGAACGCGTCGCGGATCGAGGTGATCACGCTCTGCACCGCGACAACGCCGCCGACCCAGACCCACACCTGCGGATGCGCGTCGCAAAAACCGTGCACTAGGCCCATAAGCACCAGAACAATTGCAACAGGGTACAGGGCGTTGAGCATGGGCACCGAGAACATGAGGATCACGTCGAGGCCCACGTTTGAGAGCACGCACGAAAACGCCGCGAACACAAAGGCGAGTATCGCAAAGGGACGGCGCATGGCCTCCTCGGAAGCCTCTGCTCCCCCTTCGACCACATACGTCTCGCAGAAGTAACGCGAGCAGCAGCTGATGAGGCCGATGCATACGTTCATGCAGGCGAGGAAGAAGATCGCAAAGACCACGACCGTGCCGGCAAGGCCAAAGTGCATGGAGGCCGAGCGGGCGAGGATGGCGGCTCCGTTGGTGGCATCGGGCATCACGGTGCTCAGCTGCGTGCCGGCAAGCGCCAGACCGCAGTAGATGATGGCCATGAGCACACCAGCGATCACGCCGGAGCGCGAAATCTCGAAGGCCACGCGCTTGTCGTCGGTAACGCCCAGCTCGTGGATGGTCTCGGCGATGATGATGCCAAAGGCGAGCGACGCGAGCAGGTCCATGGTCTGATAGCCGGTCAAAAAGCCCTGCACGGCGGCACCGGCATCGTAAGGAGCCTGCGGCGCGGCAGCGGAACCCAGCGGCAAGACCACGGCAGCGCCCACGACCAATACGATAAGGGCGATGAGCGCGGGGCCCGTAATGCGGCCGAGCACGCGCGTAATGACACCCGGGCGCAGCGTGAGCACAAAGGCGACGGCAAAGAAGGCGACGGCAAACACCAGGCGGGCCGTGCCGAGCGAGACACCCTCGGGCAGCAGCGGCACCAGCATCTCGAAGGCCGTGGAGCTCGTGCGCGGAATGGCCAGACACGGACCGATAGCCAGATACACCGCCGCGACAAAAAACTCGCCAAACTTGGGGTGCACACGACCGGCAAGCTCGCGCGCCGTTCCGGCAAGTGCCACGGCGATAAAGCCCATGACGGGAAGGCCGATGGCGGCAATCAGAAAGCCGAGCATGGCGAGCGGCGTGGCAGAGCCCGCCTGCAGCGCCAGCAGCGGCGGAATAATGAGGTTGCCGGCGCCAAAGAGCATCGAGAACAGGGCGATGCCGACGGTGAGGACATGGTCGGAGCGCAGACCGCGCGGGGCGGATGATGCCATAGGACCACCTTTCGGGTCGAAACAAAACGGGACGGGCAAAAGACCCGTCCCGCAAGTATATACGCTTTAGCAGGCTAAATCGTGCAGAGCGTCAATCGCGGTGTCGACTTCCTCGTCCGTGTTGAAATACCCAAACGAGAAGCGAACGACACCCTGGCGCTCGGTCCCCAGTGCGCGGTGCATGAGCGGAGCGCAGTGGGCGCCGGGGCGCGTCGCAATCCCCCACCCTTGCATGAGCGCGTCCGAGACCTCGGCCGAATCGATATCGCCCACGTTAAGCGAAACGATCGCCGAGCGCACGGGCTGGTCAAACGCACCGTAGAGCGCAATGCCGGGAATGTCGCGAACGCCGGCGAGGAAGCGCTCGGCAAGCGCACGTTCGCGTGCCGCAATCGCCTCTACCCCGCCCTGGGCCTCGATAACGTCGAGGCCGGCGGAAAGGCCGGCGATACCGTGACCGTTGAGCGTGCCCGCCTCAAGACGCGTGGGCCACTCTTGCGGCTGCAGCGCATCGAAGCTGCGCACGCCCGTGCCACCCATGGCCCAAGGAGCCACGTCAATGCCTTCCGCCACGGCTAGGCCACCGGTCCCCTGCGGGCCCATGAGCCCCTTGTGGCCGGTAAAGCACACCACGTCGAGCCCCATGACCTGCATATCGATATGCGCCGTGCCGGCAGACTGCGAGGCATCGACGATCACAAGCGCGCCGGCCGCATGGGCCATGGCAGCCACGCGTGCAATGTCGACCGCGTTGCCGGTCACATTGGAGGCGTGTGTCACCACCACGGCACGCGTGCCCGGCGTGACCAGCTGCTCGAGCTCGTCGTAGTCGAGCACGCCGTTCGCGTCGCAGCCCGCATGCTCAACAGTCACGCCCTGCTCTGCCGCCAGGCGGTTGAGCGGACGCAGCACGGAGTTGTGTTCGAGCACCGTCGTGACCACACGATCGCCGGGGCGCACCACGCCGTTGATGGCGGTGTTGAGCGCCGCCGTGGAGTTGGGCGTAAAACAAATATGGTCCACCCGCGGGCAGCCCAGCAAGCGCGCAAGCTTGGTGCGGCAGCTGTGGATGGTGCGCGCCGCGTCGAGCGCACCCGACGTGGCGCCTCGCCCAGCATTGCCGAGCGAGCACATCGCCTGCACCACGGCATCGATGACCGCCTGAGGTTTGTGCATGGTCGTCGCCGCGTTATCCAGGTAGATCATCGCACGACCTCCCACATATCGATCACAGTAAAGCCCTCGGTGGGAACGTCCGCCGCGGCAAGCTCGCTTCGCAGCAGTGGTTCATTTTCAGGCAGGGCTTTCCATGCCAGGCCGCAGCCGGCAGCAACCTCTCCGGGTACGGGAATCGTTCGCCCGGGAAGGCCACGCTCACGGCACAGAGACTCGCAGCCCATGGCGGCCGCCGTGGTGGGAAACGTGATGACAAGCGCCGGGCGCTTTTCTCTCATGGCAATCCCACCCAGGCGCTACGGACGCACGACGCGGCCGGCCTGCTCCATCTTTTCGACGATCACGTACATGTTCGTGACATCGCCCACGGCAAGCTGGTCCTTAATGCCAAAGTGGTCGAGGCAGGTGCCGCAGGTAAGGATCTCGACACCCTGCTCGGCCAGGCCCTTGAGGTCGTCAAGCACCGGCGACCCCTCGACGGTGAGTTTGGCGCCGCCGTTGTAGAAGAGCATCGTGGCGGGCAGCTCCTCCTGCTGCGTCACGGCAAAGATAAAGGCCTTCATGAGCTTGTGGCCCAGCTCATCGTCGCCGCGACCCATGCAATCGGTGTAGACGGCCACGACCAGCTTGCCCTTGCCGGCGCTGGCGTCGCAGAAAGCGGCGCCGTCCTGCTCAGGATCGGCCACGGCAACGGCGCCGGCGGCCGCCACGATCACGTGCCACTCGGCATCGGCGACCTTCTCGACCGAGGCCGTGCAGCCCTTTTCCTGTGCCATCTTGGAGATGTTCTTGACGGCCGTCTCGTTGTCGACCGAGGTCACCACAGCACCCTCGCCATCAAGCTGCTTCAGAGCTTTGAGCGTCTTGACGACGGGCAGCGGGCAGGCATCGCCCATGGCATTGACTTCAATTTTGGTAGACATAGCAAATCCTTTCAAAAGGGACCGCCCAGAACAGTAGACGGTCGCATAAACGGTTTTCCTTAATGCACAACGTGAACGGCAGGACCACCCGGCACCGCCTCGCACACGCGGCCGATTGTGGCGGCAACGCGACCTTCGGCATGCAGGCGGCGGGCGAGCTCATCCACATCGGCAGCAGGCGCTGCGATGAGCAGGCCGCCCGAGGTCTGCGGATCGTACAGCGCATCCAGCATTCCCGGCTCCAGGTCATCGTCGGCCGCCACGCGCGGGCCAAAGAAATCCTGGTTGCGGTAGGCGCCGGCAGGGATAATGCCCAGACGCGCCATATTGAGCACCTGGTCAAAGAGCGGCACCGCCCCCGACACAAGCTCAATCTGCACACCTGAGCCCTCGGCCATCTCGCACGCGTGCCCGATCAGGCCAAAGCCCGTGACATCGGTGCAGCCGTGAAGCTCGAGGCCCTCGGCCAGACGAATCGGGGCCTCGTTGAGGGTGCGCATCGAGTCGAACATGGCTGCGGCCTCGTCCTGCTCGATGAGCTCGCCCTTAATGGCCGTGGTGATGATGCCAGAGCCGATCGCCTTGGTCAGCAGCAGGACATCGCCAGCGCGCGCGCCGCTGTTGGCGAGCATGCGGTCGAGCGAGACAAAGCCGCTCACGGACAGGCCGTACTTGGGCTCGTCGTCGTTGATGGTATGGCCGCCCGCGATGGAGCAACCCGCCTCGACGCACTTATCGGCGCCACCCGCCAGAATCTCACCTGCGACCTCGACGCCCAGGCAACTGGGAATGCACAGCAGGTTCATGGCATGGCTCGGTCGTCCACCCATGGCATAAATGTCCGACAGCGAGTTGGCCGCCGCGATCTGACCAAACAGGAACGGGTCGTCGACCATCGGCGGGAAGAAGTCGACGGACTGCACGAGGCCCAGGTTTTCGCCAACACGAAAAACACTAGCATCGTCGGAGGTATCGAACCCCACGAGCAGGTTGTCGTTATGCACATTGGGTAAGTCGCCCAGGACCTGGGCGAGGGCTCCAGGAGCCAACTTAGCGGCTCAACCGCTCGCGGCAGTCATAGACGTGAGCTTAATCTGATCGTCAGCCATCGATACCTCCTCTCATCGGTCAATCATTTCCTCCCAGTATACGCATGAATGCAGGCCCACGGCCGATGCATTAATCGAGCGCCTGTGCGCGAATCGCCGCGCCGATGGCACCGGCAAAGCGAGCCTGGGGCGAGGTGGTCACCGGCGACCCCAGCAGCTCGCCCAACCGCTCCACCACGAAGGCGTTCTCGCACAGGCCACCGGTCAGGTAGTACGGGGCGCCCGCGGCCTGCCCGGCCATGGTCGCCACGCGCGAGACCACGCTGTCGATCACGCCACGTGCGATGTTCTCGCGCGGCTCACCGCGACCGATCAGGCTAATGACCTCACTTTCGGCAAACACCGTGCACATGCTGGAAATCTTGGTAGGCTCGCCGGAACGCGCCAGGTCGGCCATCTGCTGTTGAGAAATACCTAGGCGGTCGGCCATGATCTCCAAAAAGCGCCCCGTGCCGGCAGCGCACTTGTCGTTCATGGCAAACTTGGCCACGCGGCCATTTTTAAGCTGAATGACCTTGGTGTCCTGGCCGCCCACGTCAATCACCGTGCCGCGATCGCCAAACAGACGCACGGCACCGGCGCCGTGGCAGGTAATCTCGGTCACAACCTTGTGGGCGTATGGCACAGCCACGCGCCCGTAACCCGTGGCCACCACACGCGCAGAATCGGATGCAACGTCAAAGCCCGCCGCCGCGAGCGCCTCGCGCAACCTATCGGCGGCATCGACCGAGGAGAACCCGGTTGGCTGCACGCACGTCCACGCCACCGAACCCTCACCATCGACCACAGCAGCCTTAGCCGCCGTAGACCCGATATCGACCCCGATCCCTATCATGGCTCTCTCCTAATCCAAACATCAAAGACAGCGGCGCGTTCAGGCGCCTTAGCTCTAGGTTTCTCAGGTGCCGGAGGTTGCCCCGAAAGAGGAGCGCGGCGTACTTTGGTACGCAAGCGACGGTTTGAGGGGCAAGATCCGGTGCCTGAGGAAGCTAGAGGGTTTCGATGAAGGCGGCGATGCGGGTCTCGATCTGGCCCATGTCGCCGTTGCTGTAGTCGGTCTCGATCTTCATATACGGAATACCCGCACCCTCGACGGCCTCCTGCATGCGTGCACTCTCCACGTTAAAGGTGTGGCACGCCTGGAGCACGCTCTCCACTACGCCATCGACGTGATACTTCTCGCACATGGCCAGCGTGTTCTCCATACGACCGTCGTTGGGCGTCATAACCGAGCAGTTGATATCCAGGTAGCGGTCGGCGATCGCACGCAGGATGTCGGGCGCATCCGGGTCGACCATCATGGCCGCCGTGCGCTCACCCGAGCAGTCATCCATACACACGACCACGCCGCCGTTGGACTCGATGGTGCGACCGATCTTGTTGATTACGCCGCCCACCGGGCAACCGGTGATCAGGATGCGCTTGGCATCCGCCGCAACCGGGTGCTCGCCGGCCTCGTAGGCCTCGCGCAGGTTAGCGACCTTTTGCTCCAGCTGCTGCGTATAGGCCTCGATATCAAAGCTGAACGTACCGGCAAACATGGTGCTCATCAGATCGACGCCGCTCATGGCCGCCGGCTGGTTGGCCTGCAGCGCAAACATCTCGAGCTGGGCCGCACGCAGGCGATTGCGACGACGGGCAGCAGCGCGTAGGTCGCCGTCGGTAATCGTAATGTCGTAGAAGTTCTCGAGCTCCTCCTTGAGCAGACGGCACTCCTCGTACCAGCCCTCGCGCTCGTAGGCGCGGTCGCGGCCCTGCGGTAGGTGCAGAATGTGCGTGCGCTTGAGCTCGTTGAGCAGCTCGTACATCTTCTTCTTGCCGTCGCAGGTGGTCTCGCCGATGATCATGTCGCTAAAGTACGTAAACGGGCACTTTTGCGAATAGGCAAAACCATACGTCGACTTGATGAGCGGGCAGAGGTTTGCCGGCAGCACCTTCTCGGCCTCGGGAATCACCTCGTCGGACGTACCGCACAGAGCCACGCTCGAGGCGCCCGCGGCATCGATAATCTCGAGCGGCGTATAGCTGCACAAAAAGCCGACCAGGCGATTACCCGCCTGCTTGTAATCCTTAACGCGAATAAACGCCGCCTTGCGTTGTTCGTTAAACTCCTCAAACGTGCTGGGCAACGGCTGCTCAATATTTTCCGACATATAACTCCTAAACCTTTTAACCAACCAAGGAAGCGGCTTTCCCAGGTGCCCGAGGTTGCCGTGAAAGAGACGCGCCGCGTACTTTCGCACGCAAGCGACGGTTTGAACGGCAAGATCGGGTGCCTGGGAAAGCCGCCGGGACGGATAGCCCTAAATGGTTTCCAAGAAGGCCTCGATCCTGGTTTGCAGTTGGCCTGCATCCTCACCGGCGTAGTCGGTCGTGATGTGCATAAACGGAATGCCGGCTTCCTCGGCGGCCTTCTCCACGGCAAACGACTCCATCTCATAGAGCGTGCAGAACTGCAGGGCCACGTCGACGATGCCGTCGGCATGCAGGTCCTTGGCCATCTGGACAATGTCCTTCATACGCTGGTCGTTGGGCGTAAAGACGGCGCAGTTGATCTTAAAGTAGCGCTCGGCGATGGCATCGAGCATCTCGTCCACCGTCTCACCGGACTCGTCGACCAGGTCCTTGTAGTAGCGCGAGCCCGTGCAGGACTCCTCGCCTACCACAACGCCGCCGGCTTTCTCGATGAGGTTGAACAGCTTCCAGTTGGGCACGGCCATGGGCGTGCCGGTGTACAGGATGCGCTTGGTCCCCTTGGGCGCCACGCCCTCGCCAGCCTCGACACGCTGCTCGCACTCAGCCGCCATATCGTTGATGGCTCCGGTCAGACGCGGCGTGTCGTCCATAAAGGCGGCCTGAACGGTCAGTAGGCTGTCGAGACCGCTAATAGGTGCAGGGTCGGCAGCGCGCGTGGCAGCGAGGCGCTGCAGGGCGCGGCGCTTCTCATTGACGGCGTGGATGGCAGCCTTCAGACGCTCGGGCGTAATCTTGACGCCGCACTCTTCCTCGATCTTGGCGGCGAGTTTCTTGACCTCGGCCTTCCAGGTCACGAGCGTCGACTCGTCGTGCACGTTGGGAATATCCATGACGTACATGTTCTTTTGCGTTGCAAAGAACTCGTAGGCCTTCTTCTTGCCATCGCAGGTGTTCTCGCCTACCACTAGGTCACTCGACTCAATGTAGGGGCAGACCTCGCCCAGCTTAAAGCCGGCAAAGCTCTTGATAAGCGGACAGGTGTTGCGCGGCAGATGCTCCTCGACCTTGTCCGTTGCCCAATCGGCACCCGTGCACAGACCAACGGGAATGCCGTCACAGGCAAGCACGATCTCCTCGGGCACGTACACGCAGAACGAGCCCACGATTTTGGTGGCCTCGCCAGCCTCCTTCTTGTCGAGCATCTCCTTAATGCGGCCGCTATGGATGTTGGTGGCCACAAAGTCCAGGTAGGACGTGGACTTGGGGCGATTGTTCTGCGTCAGGAACATGTCGCCGTACATCTGGCCCACGGCGCCCAGCAGCATATCGTGGTCGGCAAGATTCATGCCGAGGCTCTCCCACATCGGATGGAAATCGAATTCTTCAGCCATAACGGTTCCCCTCTCGAACCAAAAACGGATAACAGCGGTATCGATGCACGACGGACGGCGATTGCCCGACCGTGCTCAAACCCGGAATTTTGGGGAACCTGCTTTGCGGTCGATTATTTAGTTGTGCGTCGTCTCTCCCGGAGCCGTGAACATACCTGCTCATATGCGACTCCGAGCCATATAGAGGGCGCGCGGCAATGCGGCGAATATATGTCGTCTGCGGCATGTGCGCACCCTCCTTAACAAGTTGAAGTCAACTATATCAACGGTCATCGACCATGCGAACACCGTTGACATTCGTACGACAGCATCGTGTGCCGTCGTTTAATAAATAATTATCTTGATTGATAAGAATTTGTCATTCCTCATTCGGCGAACGGCAAAAACAAAGCCGCCGAGGCTTATATCCCCCGACGGCACTACCCGGCGCTATCGACAAACCAAATGGATCCTGCTGGCATCAAAATGCATGCGCAGCGTCTCGCCTGCTTGCGGCAGCTCGTCGACAGGCATGCCCACTTTGTTGACCTTCCACTGCAGGCGCGTCGGCGCATCGGCACGCGGCGCGTCCAGCAGCACCAGGCGCTCAAAACGCGAATCGCTCACTCGGGCCACGTGCAGGTCATAGCTGTTGCGACCCCGCTCGGCACGGTTGTCCACATGGAAGTAGCTCGCACGAATACCCAGGTACGCCACGTTATCGGGAACCTCACGGCCCACGTTGAAGGTCATGCCCCAGTCCAGGGCCTCAACTTCCTGAAGCCCGATCTTGCGCGCGCGGCTCGTATTCTTGCAGCCCGTCAGGCGCAGCGCAGCCAAGGATTGCGGCCGGCGGACCACGTCCTCGACGGAGCCGATCTCCTCCACATGTCCGTTATGCATCACGCAAATGCGCTCGCACAGGCGGCATGCCTCGTCAATATCGTGGCTCACGTAGAGCACGGTACGGTTACAGACGTCGAACAGGTCGAGCATGTTCTGCTCAAGCGCGCTCTTGAGATACGCGTCGAGCGCGCTCATGGGCTCATCGAACATAAAAATGCCCGGGTGTGCCGCCACCATGCGAGCAAGCGCCACACGCTGCTGCTGGCCGCCCGAGAGGCGCGCGGGATAACGGTCGGCAAAGTCGACCAGTCCAAAGATACCCAGGTAGCGCTCGGCAAGTCGTCTGCGCGCTGCGGCGTCGCCTGCACCCTCAACGCCGGCGCACACGTTATCGGCCACCGTCATATTAGGGAACAGCTGATAGTTTTGAAACATCAGGGCGCATTTTCGCTCCTGGGGCGAAAGGTTGATGCCCGTCGCAGAGTCAAAGAAGGTCACGCCGTTGACGACGATCTTGCCCTCGTCGGGCGTCTCCACGCCGGCAATACAGCGCAAGGTGCAGCTCTTGCCGCATCCGGAGGCGCCGAGCAGCGCCACACGCTCCTCGCCGGCATCGAGCTGCATGTCGAGCATAAACCCGGGATAGCGCTTTTTGATATCCAGGACAAGCGACATGGTCTATCGACCTCCCTTCGAGACGGCGTCATCGCGCATGAGCTCGGCCAGCGCCTCGCGATCGATACGCAGCGCATCGCCGCCCACTGGGTCGAGCGAATCGATCTGGCTACCCAGCTGCTTGGCCTGTTTGCGCTCTGCACGGGAGAGACCACGCTCGCGATACTTTTGCGAATGCGCCGTGTACATGTTGATGAACAGGATGACCAGGAAACTAAACACGATCACGACGACGACCCAAAAGAGGGCCACCGAGGTGTTGCCGCCCATCCACTCAAAGTAGATGGCGATAGGGATGGTCTGGGTAATGCCGGCGTAGTTGCCCGCAAGGAACAGGGTGCAACCAAACTCGCCCATCGCGCGGGCAAAGGCGAGCACCGTGCCGGCGGCAATCGAGGGCCAGCCAAGCGGCATCATAAGCTTGGTAAAGATGCGACGCTCGGACCATCCCAGGGTTCGCGCCGCATCGAGCATCTGCGTGTCAAGGCTCTCGAAGGCTCCGAGTGCCGTACGGTAGACCAGGGGAAACGACACCACCACGGCAGATATCACCGCCGCGGGCCACGTAAAGACGATCGAGATACTGTGTGCAATAAGCCACTGGCCAACCCCGGTTGAGCGGCCAAACAGCATGAGGAGCAGAAAGCCACACACCGTGGGAGGCAGCACCATCGGGATGGTAAAGACCGAGTCGAGTAGGCCCTTCACGCGGCTCGTCGTACCCATGGTCTTCCATGCGGCAAACAGGCCCAGCGCAAAGGAGATCAGCAGGGCAAGGCCGCTCGTTTTGATAGACACCCAAAACGGGCGATAGTCGATGTTGCCCAAAAAGGAGGCCAGAGAGGCCAAGGGCCCCTGCTCATCCCGCAACACGACAGACGATGCTTCTACCATTTGAGCGCTATCAAGCCAACGCGCGCCGCCCTTGGCATCACCCGAGGCTGACGCAATCACCACATAGCGGTCCCCATCCGCACCACGCACATCAAAGCCATAGGTATACCCGCCGGCATCAAACGTTGTTTCCGCCGTGACATACCAAGGAAGATCCACGTCCCCCAGCTGCGCACCTCCCATGCAGTTTGCGCTGTCGAGCTCACAGACGAGAGCCTTGAGACCCGATACGCACTCGTTGTCCTGCGGATCCAAACCATACTTCTCGACTGCCTTGGGCGATATCCACACCACAACGCGATCGGCAGCGGGCGCCACTACAAGGTCCACATCCTCGTCAACGGGAAACCGATAGCCCTCAGGCTGGCCCTCCATGGCACGAGCGGTCCCCTTGGCCAACCGCTCAAAACCCTCGATCCCATAGGAAAGCCCATGAGCGGTCGCAGCAACCTGGGCCCCGTCCTCAGCGTCCCCAGCAAACGCAAGTCCCGGCACCCAGCAAAGCGCGAGGGTCAAAGCACAGACGACAAGCATGCGGAATCTATTAAGCACGAAAAGCTCCAAGCGAACACAAGGACGGAGTGAGACACAAAACGATGGAATTATCGCGCCAAGCCGCACTACTCGGAAAGCTCAAAGCCGTACTTAGCCCAAATCTTCTGAGCCTTCTTGTTGGTCAGACAGAAGTCGATAAATGCCTTGGCCTCGTCGGCGTGCTCGGAGCTCTCGGCAACGGCGCCCGGGTACACGATGGGCTTGTGCGAATCCTCGGGGCACACGAAGGCCTCCTCGATGCCGTCATAGCGGAAGATATCGGAGCTGTAGACAAAACCGGCCACGCAGTCGCCCGTAGACACATAGGCGGCGGCGGTACCAACTTTGTCGGCCAGTGCGACCTTGTCGGCGATCTCGGGTGCGTACTCGCCATCGTCACCCTCGGCACCGGTGTAGAGGCCCGCGGAGGCCAGTGCCTGATTGGCGTACTTGCCGGCAGGAACGGTCTTGGCGTCGCCGATGGCGATCTTGCCGTCCAGGCTCGCGATGTCGGCGATGGCCTCGACCTTGGTGTCGGAGCCCTCGGCGCGAATGACCACAAGATCGTTGACGAACATATCCTCACGCGTGTCGGCGTCGACGAGCTCGGCGGCCTCGGCGTCGTCCATGGTGCCCTTGGAGGCTGTGATGAGCACGTCGACCGTGGCGCCGGCGCGCATCTGCTCGACAAGGTCGCCGGACGCCTTAAACTGCGTGTCGGCAAAGGTGGTACCGGTCTGCTCGGTGTAGAGCTTCTGAACCTCGGGCAAAGCCTTCTCGAGCGAGTTGGCAGCAAAGACCTGCAGCTCGACAGCCTTCTTGGACGAAATCTTGGCGGAACCGGCATCGGAACCGGTCGACTCAGGCTCCTTGTTGCCGGAGCAGCCGGCAAGGCCAAGGCCGGCAGCGGCGACAGCGGAGAGTGAGACGAATCCGCGGCGAGAAACCATATCGAACATGTTCAACCCTTTCGGACCTTGTGCCCGGGTACCCCACCGCAGGCTTTATTCTGTAATTAGATTATACTTTCGTGCGAATAATATCAGTGATAAAGATTTCTCGCCTGATAATTTTCTTTTACCAATAACCACGAGACGGCCCGCGCTGTCGATGCATAAAAAGGCGGAGCGACTCGCAAGGTCGCTCCGCCGCAGGTAGTGCGCTTATTTGGTGTGCCCGCCGCCCGCCGTCATCTGGGCCGCATGCTCCAGCTGGTCGCTCACGGCCTCCCAGCTTTCGCGGGCCGCTTTCGTGGATCCCGGAAAGTTGATGACAAGCGTATACCCACGCTGCATGCACACGGCGCGCGAGAGCATGGCGCGGCGCGTCTTGGTCATGGAGTACGCACGGATCGCCTCGGCAATACCCGGCACATCGCGATCGCAGACGGTACGCGTCGCCTCGGGCGTCACATCGCGCATCGAAAGCCCCGTGCCGCCGCAGGTGAGCACGACATTGGCGTGGCACTCATCGGCGGCTTCCACAATGGCATCACCGATCTCGCTGACGTCGTCGCGCACGACCACATGCGAGGCGACCGTCCATCCCTGCGCCTCGATAAGCTCCTCGAGTGCGGCACCCGCCTCGTCCTGGGCAAGGTCGCGCGTATCCGAGCACGTCACGATCGAAATCTTTAGCTCCATAACATTCCTCCTATAGCACCGTGCCCTCAGGCAGGTCGACTCGCACGACATCCACGACATCGCCCGCCTTGAGGTCGCACGGTCCTTCGTCAATACGCAGCAGGCAGTTAGCCCGCTGCATTGTGCCGAGCAGCGCCGAATTCTGTGTCTTGGCCTCGGTCACCAACAGCTCACCGGTCTCGGGGTCGCGCAAAACCGTGGCGCGATCGAAGAAGCGGCGATGCTGTCGCTTTTTCACGCCGTGCGTGAGCGTCGCCTGCTGCACGGGACGCACGCCCTCGGCAAAGCCGCGCATCTTGCGAATCGCCGGACGCGCAAGCATCTCAAAGCCTACATACGCCGCGGCCGGATTGCCTGAAAGTCCCAGGTAGGGCTTACCCCCAAGCAAGCCAAACGTGATGGCCTTGCCCGGACGCATCGAGATGCGATCGAACAGCACCTCACCCTCGCGCCGGACGAGCGCCGTCACGTAGTCGTAGTCGCCTGCCGAGGCGCCACCGCTCGTAATGACAAAATCGCACTCCTGCACGGCACGATGCACCAGCTCGGCAATCGCCTGCTCATCATCGGGCGCAATGCCGTAGAACACGGGCTCGGCTCCTGCATCGAGCGCTTCGGCCATCAACGCCGACGAATTGGAGTCGCGAATCTGCCCGCGCGCCGGCAGCTCACCCGGCGCGACCAGCTCCGTGCCCAGCGAGATAATGCCCACACGCGGCGCGGCATGCACCTTCACGCTCGCATAACCGGCGCTCGCCAACAAGCCGGCGCCCGCCGGAGCCACGACCTCGCCAGCGCGCATCACGACATCGCCGGCATGGGCCTCCTCGGCGGCAGAGCGAACGTTCTCCCCTACCTTGGCAGGCGCCGAGAAGCGAACGCGCGAGCCCTCGTTGCCGTCGCCATCGAGTACGTCGACGATCTCGTACTTCACCACGGCATCGGCACCTTCGGGTACCGGCGCGCCCGTCATGATGCGGACCGTCTCGCCCGCGCCGATTGTGTCCTCAAACACATGGCCCGCGGCCTCGTGTCCGATAACGTCGAGCGTCACCGGCGCCTCGTCAGACGCCTGCGCCAAGTCCGCCGAGCGCACGGCATATCCGTCCATAGCGCTGTTGGCAAACGGCGAGATGTCGATATCGGCCACCGCGTCCTCGGCCAAGGGAAGACCGGCGGCCTGCCACACGGGAATCTCGATGAGATCCGTCGGAGCAACGTGCGACAAAACAATCGATTGCGCATCCTCCAGCGGTATGAGTTTCTCTGCCATATGCACCTCTTAATGCCACGGCGCACAACAAGGGCGCCGATTCATTATGCTTGTCTCAGTATAATCCCCCCGACGCACGACCGTGACTCGGCCTGTACCCGCAAATACACCTGTCGGTTGCAGGCCGCGAAACAGAATGGAAACCAACCCACCGGCTCGTCGCGTTTACCGCGTTTTATAATGCTCGTGTTGCAACCCAAAAGAGGAACGTATGGCTCATAACGACAAACCCGAAAGCGCAAACGAAGCGCAGAATCATTCCCAGCCGCTCGACGACGGCGGATTTTTCTCCCTTAATGACGTCATCACGGCAGGCAGGCATCAACTTACCCGCTCCGAGCATCTCTTGGCTGCCGACACGCGCTGCAACGCCCGCAACCTACTAGCGAGCGCTAAGTTGCTCGTACTCGTCGTCATCGTCTCGCTCGCCATGGGCGTTGCCGCTTGGGCGTTTTTGGCCTCGTTGAATATCGCGACCGACTATCGCGAGCACCATGCGTGGATTTACGCGCTGCTTCCCGTTGTGGGCGTTGCCACCGCATGGGTGTACAAAAATCACGGTCTTGCCGCCAAACGCGGTAACAACCTGGTCATCGACTCCGCTCTGGGCACACGCCTCATCCATATGCGCATGGCCGTCCTCACCTTCGTCTGCTCCACGCTCACGCACCTAACGGGCGGATCGGCCGGTCGCGAGGGGGCCGCGGTGCAGATTGGCGGGACCATCGCCAGCAACATCTCGAGCCTCGCCCACCTCAAAAAACATGACCACCACGACCTCATGCTCGCCGGCATCTCGTCGGCCTTTGGCGCCGTATTCGGCTCGCCCCTTGCTGGAGCTTTCTTTGGCATGGAGATGTGCTTTATCGGCAAGATCGACTACACCGCGGGCATCTACTGCCTGGTCGCCTCGTTTACCGGCTACTTTACGTCACTTGCCTTGGGAACCGAGTACGAGGCGAATGTCATCGCCAGCGTTCCCAACATGACACCACGGACGGTTGTCATCGTTGTTATCAGCGCAATTATCTTCGGTCTGACGGCACGCCTCTTTGCCTGGTCGGTTCGAACCGTCAAAAGCCTTTACGGTCGCTTTATCACCAATTACCTTACTCGCGCACTCGTGGGCGCACTCGTGGTTTTGGCCGCCTATGCCCTCCTTGACGCCTGGGACTACGCCGGCCTTTCCACATGGCTTTCCGGCGCCGGATTTGCAGGCAACACCACCCTGGCGGACGCAGCCATCAAGTTGGTCGTCACAGCGCTTACCCTGGGCGCGGGCTTCCAAGGCGGCGAGGTCACGCCCCTGTTTGGCATCGGTACGGCACTCGGTGGCTGGATCGGTTGCCTTACCGGGCTTGACCCCAGTTTTCTGGCGGCTCTCGGCATGCTCGGCGTGTTCTGCGCCGGCCTCAACGTGCCCATCACCACCTGCATGATGGCCATCGACCTGTTCCACGGCACGGCCGCCGGGTTCTTTGTCATCGTGGCCTTTATCAGCTACCTAACCGGCGGACACCGCGGCGTGTACCCCGCCCAGCGCATCATCTCACCCAAGCGCCGCTCGCTTATTGTGGATGAGGGAGGTACGGTAGCGGATGCTATCGAGCGCCACAACGACCTGATAGAGTAGATGTAATAATCGCCGTGCAGCCACAATCGGGGGTAATTCGACCTGAGCGCGACCGCACTATCATGTCACACGCCGGGAGTCGCCCCATGCACGCAACTGATTTTGGTCGCACGCTCATCATCGCCAACCCAGCCGCCCAGTCGGGCGCGGCACGCGAAGTTGCCGAGCGCCTGCAACGCTTTTTGGACATGACTGCACGCGCATCCCAGTTTGACCTGGTGCTGACCGAGCGTATGGGACACGCCAAGGAGCTGGCCGCGCAGGCTCAGGGCTATCGCACCGTTATCGCTCTTGGCGGCGACGGCGTGATTCACGAGGTCGTCAACGGGCTTATGACGCAAAAGCAGGACGCCCGCCCCGCTCTTGCCGTCCTGCCCGTGGGCTCCGGCAACGATTTTGCCCAGACGCTCGGTATCGACGATTTCTCCGGCAAGGATTTTGGCGCGCTGCTCACCTGCGAGCTGCAGCATCAGGACATCGGGCGCATTCGCTCGTGGAACCCTGCGAGCGGCAGCGGCGATGCTACCGTTGAGTACTACGACCAGACGCTTTCGGTCGGCATCGATGCCGCCATCGGCCTTGGCACCACCGAGCTGCGCAAAAAGACCGGCTTGACAGGCGCGCCGCTCTACACCCTCTCGGGACTTGAGCAGTTTGGTCTGCGCTATCGCAACTACCCCATGACAGTCAGCTTTGACGGCGCGCCCGCCGAACGCGTGAGGGCGATCATCATGGCGATTCAGCTGGGCCCCACCTATGGCTCGGGCTATCGCATCTGCCCCGATGCCGACCCCTGCGACGGCATCCTCGACGTCTGCTACGCCTGCGGCCCCGTCCCCCGCGCCGTTGCCCTGCCTATGTTTCTTTCGGCCAAGGACGGCCACCACACCAAGTTGCCGCCGGTTCGTATGCGCCGCTGCCGCCATGCCGAGCTCACCTTCGAGCAGCCCGATTACCCCATCCAGGCCGACGGCGAGCCCATTGTCGCCTCGCGCATCGAGGTTGACGTCCTCGGCAGCGCCCTCCAAGTTTGGCACCCCGCCCGCTAGCAAGGCCAGTGGAGCACTCGACTACTCGTCGCTGCCCGGCTTGCGGCGGTTGGCCTTTTTGATGGCGTTGAAGTGCTTGTCGTTGAGCCTGCGCTGGCGGGAGCGCTGGGGCACCTTGGTCTTTACGCGTCGGCGCGGTGGACGCCCGCGACGCTCGAGCTCGGCGCGTAGTTTGCGCAGGCAGCTCGCGCGATTCTGGAACTGGCTGCGGCTCTCGCGCGCCGTCACGGTAATCCCCGAAGGGATATGCTTCATGCGCACCGCCGAGTCCGTCGTGTTCACGCCCTGGCCGCCCGGACCCGTCGCGCGAAACACCTGGACCTCGCAATCACGCGCCAGCTCCTCGGCCGACACCTCGGCATAGCGCGCATACTCGCGCCACCCCATCTTGTTCTCATCCATATCAACACCTCCCCTCATACAAAAAATGTGACAAAGGGAAAGTCCCTTTGTCACATCGCATACCAATCGCTTGTGTTGCGCGCTTAGGCGAAGGTGATCTCGCCGTTCTCGCAGTCCATATCGGCGATACGGGCCAGGCTCTCAACGCGGAAGCCGCGCTCGCGGAGCTTATCGCCACCGCCTTGGAAGCCCTTCTCCACCGCGATGCCAATGCCGGCAACCTCGGCACCCGCAGCCTCGCAGATCTTGATAAGACCCTCGAGTGCGCAGCCGTTGGCCAGGAAGTCGTCGATAATCAGGACCTTGTCGCCCTCGGACAGGAAGCGCTTGCCAACGATGACCGGGTACTCCTTCTGCTTGGTAAAGGAGTAGATGGTCGTGGCATACTGCTCGCCGTCGAGGTTGATGGACTGTGCCTTCTTGGCAAAGACCACTGGCACGCCGCCAAAGTGCTGGGCTGCAATGCAAGCCATACCAATGCCCGAAGCCTCAATCGTCAGAATCTTGTTGATCTCGACATCCTTGAACAGACGGGCCCACTCGGCGCCCATGTGGTCGAACAGCTCAACGTCGCACTGGTGGTTGAGGAAGGCATCAACCTTAAGGACGTTACCGGCCTTTACGATGCCGTCATGGCGAATACGATCCTCAAGCTCCTGCATGGCGCAACCCCTTCTCGCGGCAACGATACCGCGCGATTAATAAACGTTGTTCGATAGTCTACCACGGACCGACCCCCGCCCGCCCCACAAGCCGCATCGCACCACAAACCAGTCTTTTTGGGACGGCGCGATTCGTGGCAGACAGCCTCCCAACACGCTAATGACGAGCGCGCATCTTCACCAAACGCACCATGGCAAGCGCAAAGCCCACAGCGGCCACGGCCATCAACACATAGAACACCGAGCGAAAGCCGAATAGGAATACATCCGGACGGCCTGCAACAAAACTGGTCACGGCCTCGCCCATCGCCACGCTCATCTGCCCATAGAGGATATGCGAACCTGCCGTAATACCCAGCGCCATGCCCGCATAGCGCGCCAAGCTGCCCAAGCTACCTGCAAAGCCAAGTGCCTCGCGCGGAGCCGAGCCCATGTACAGCGAGTTGTTGGGGCTCTGGAAAATCGACGTACCGCACGACATAAATGCGACGCAGCACACGATCACAGGGATCGATGAATGCTCGTCGAGCGTGCTCACTGCAAAGAGCCCGCACACGTACACGCCCAGGCCAACGGCCGTGGGGCCCTCGCAACCAATACGATCGGAAATCGTGCCCGAAAGCGGGCCGATAAAAGCATTCACCATCGGAAGCGCCAAAAAGAGCAGTCCGGAAATGTCGGAACCAAAGCCGTGGGCGTCCTGAAAATAAAACGGCAGGATAAACTCAGATGCGCCAATACCAACGAACACGATGAGCATGCAAGCAAGGTTGATGGTGAAGGCCGAATTTGCAAAGCAGCGACGAGCGGCCTCGATCAGGGACATGGGGCGCTCGCCGGCCTCCGGCTTAACATGCGGCAACGTGTAGAGCCCCACGATAAACGAGATAACGCCAATGGGCAGGTTGATGAGGAAGATGCTCTCCCAGGGAAAGCTCGCCACCAGCATGCCGCCAAGCACGGGACCACACATCATGCCGAGGGCCACGAAGGTCGCAAGGATGCCCATGGCACGGCCGCGCTCGCGCGCCGGAAACGACTCGGTGATGATACCCATGTTGTTAGCCATGGCCGCCGCGCAGCCGACGCCCTGCACAATGCGTGCCAGAATAAGAACTTCGAGCGAACTCGAAAGGCCGCAAAGCAGCGAGCCGGCCGTAAAAACGATTACGCCCAGCTGGAATACGCCCACCTTGCCGCGCACGTCGCCCAGACGGCCAAACGGCAGCATAGCCACGCATGTCGCAAGCAGGTACACCGAGCTCACCAGCTGGATGCGGTCGAGGCCCACGCCCAGCTCCTTTTGCATCACGGGCAACGCCACGGTCACGACGGTCGAATCCAGACACGACATAAACGTCATGATGAGCACGGTAAACAGAATCGCCCATTTGTTCTTGCCATGGGTGTCGCCCTCAAGGGCAATGTGCTCGCGGCGCAGCTGCTCTGCAGTTTTCTCCATATCCATCCTTTCGAGTGGCCCAACGCAAAAAGCGGGGCCCCAATCGCCTGCAAACAGCCGCGATTGGGGCCCCGCCTACGGAATCGGAACTAAAGGTCGCCGAAGCTTTCTGCCAGCATCGGCGCCTTGTGCGAACGCTAGCCTAGCACTGCTCAAGCGCCTGCTCAAGGTCGGCAATCAGATCGGCCGTGTCCTCGAGGCCGCACGACAGGCGCACCATGTCGGCGGAGATGCCACAGGCGATGAGCTCCTCATCGTTCATCTGGCGGTGTGTGGCATTAGCGGGATGCAGGCAGCAGGTGCGGGCGTCAGCCACATGCGTGGCGATCTGGGCAAGTTTAAGGCTCTTCATAAAGGTCTCGGCCGCCGCGCGACCACCGTTAAAGCCAAAGCTCACCACGCCGCAGGTACCGTTAGGCATGTACTTCTGAGCGATGTCATAGTACTTATCGCCCTCCAGGCCCGGATAGCTTACAAAGCGCACCTTGGGATGGCTCTGCAGGAACTTAGCAACGGCCAGGCCGTTCTCACAATGACGCGGCATACGCACATGCAGGCTCTCGAGCGAGCTATTCAGGAAAAACGCCGCCTGCGGGTTCTGCATGGGGCCGAGGTCGCGCATGAGCTGAGCGGTTGCCTTGGTAATGAAGGCACCCTCGCGACCGAACTTCTCGGCATAGGTCACGCCGTGGTAGCTCTCGTCGGGCGTGGTGAGACCCGGGAACTTGTCCGCATGGGCCATCCAGTCAAACTGGCCGTGGTCGACGATTACGCCGCCCAGGTAGGCAGCATGTCCATCCATGTACTTGGTGGTGGAGTGCGTAACGATGTCGGCGCCCCACTCAAAGGGACGGCACATCACGGGCGTCGGGAAGGTGTTGTCGACCATCAGCGGCACGCCGTGGTCATGCGCGGCCTTGGCAAAGCGCTCAATATCGAGCACGGCAAGGGCGGGGTTGGCAATCGTCTCGCCAAAGACGAGCTTGGTATTGGGTTCAAATGCTGCCTCGAGCTCCTCGTCGGTGCAGTCAGGGGCAACGAACGTGCAGGTCAGGCCCATGCGCTCCATGGTATGGGCGAGCAGGTTATAGGTACCGCCGTAGATGGCAGAGCTCGCGACCACGTGATCGCCGGCACCGGCAACGTTAAAGATCGCAAGGAAGTTCGCAGCCATGCCCGAGCTCGTGAGCATCGCAGCGGTACCGCCCTCCATCTCGCAGATCTTGGCGGCGACCAAATCGCACGTAGGGTTCTGCAGACGGCTGTAGAAGTAGCCCGACTCCTCCAGGTCAAACAACTTGCCCATGTGCTCGGACGTGTCGTACTTCCACGTGGTGGACTGGTAGATGGGCACCTGGCGCGGCTCCGCGTCGCCCGGGCGATAGCCGCCCTGAACACATGTGGTACCGATAGTCTGCTCGCTCATATCTTGCTCCCTTGCCTGGGTTACGTTTTATTCGGTTCACGATACCGCTACCCCGCACCCCTCTCAACCCATCCCGCCGATAGGTTATGGGACAAATTAATCAAGTTTATTTGTCCCAAATCTTAAGAAAGTGTTCGATGGCGAAAAACAATGAGATATGCACTGCGGTCTCGACAAGCGAATGCGACGGCAAGGGTACCATAGGCGGGTACACCGTGATCAAGGAGACAACGATGAAGCAAATCGATACGGCCCAGCTCGACATCACCACCTGTCAGGCTCAGGCTGCCGAATACCACGCCCGCGGCTTTAACTGCGCGCAGGCCGTCGCCTGCACGCTCGCGCCCGCCGTCGGGCTCGACCCCCAGACCGCCTTTACCCTCACCGAGGGCTTTGGCGCCGGCATGGGTGGCATGACCGAAACCTGCGGCGCCATCTCGGGCGCCGTGGCCATCATGGGCTTTGTAATGAGCGACGGCATGGAAAACCCCAAGACCAAGGGCCAGACCTACAAGCTGTCGCGTGAAATCGCCAAGCGTTTTGGCGAGAAGAACACGACGACCGTCTGCGGCACGCTCAAGGGCGTCGGATCGGATAAGGGTCCGCTCCGCAGCTGCCCCGGCTGCATCGACGATGCCATCGAGATCGCCTGCGATGTGCTAAAGCAGCTCGCCGAGTAAACGGCAGCAACATAAAACGACGGTCGGCGCGCTTGGGATCCATCCAAAAGCACGCCGGCCGTCGCCGTTAGAACTCGGAAAATTCGGGAGCGCCGACCTCGATCTCCTCGCGCCCCGCCATAAGCTCGCGCATCTTGGCGCAAAACGGCTCCTGCTCCCCCGCCTTAAACACCAAATGAAGTGTCACGGCATCCGCGTAATCGGTATCCGAAACCTTGGCACCAGAATCCTGCGCCAAACGAAGCACCTGTTCATACTGCGGATAGGCCACATGCACGTCAACCGGCACGACGCTCGTCATCTCTACGACCTGCCCAGCCGCCTGAGCAGCTGCCACCGCCGCCTGCGTCGCCGCGGTATAGGCGCGCACCAAGCCACCAGGCCCCAACAGCGTGCCGCCAAAATAGCGCGTCACCACGCAGCAAACATTTTTGAGCCCTGCGCCGCGCAACACCTCGAGCGTCGGCATGCCGCTCGTGCGGCTCGGCTCACCGTCATCGCTCTGACGCTCACGTCCATCGACCAAAATCCACGCTGGAACATTGTGTCGAGCGTCGTAATGACGCTTGCGAACCATCTCGATAAAGGCATTCGCCTCGTCCTCGGACTCAATATGGACCAGATGGGCAATAAACCGGCTCTTGCGGTCCACAAACTCGCCCGAAACCTCAATATTCGATTGCAGAGTAAAATAGCTGTCCAACAAAGCCCCTCAACAACAAGCAAAGCAACAAACAGCCTCAATAATACGGCAAAGGGCATATCGATTGTCAGGGTAACAAAAATGCCAAGTGGGCCGATAAGCCGGGTTCTGTCGTGAACGGTCATTTATCTTGTCTGCACGTTACCGTGCAGCTCCACGCACGCTACCCGAACGCGGACCGGGCCGGCCCATAGCGTTCCTATTCGCGCTTGCTCCGGATGGGGCTTGCCAAGCCGCCATGTTGCCACGACGCTGGTGGTCTCTTACACCACCGTTTCAGCTTTTCCCTTTACGCCTTGCGGCGCAGGTGGGAGTCTTCTTTTCTGCGGCGCTTTCCGTCGGATCACTCCGCCCGGCCGTTAGCCGGCATCCCGCCCTCTGGAGCCCGGACTTTCCTCACGCGTGCTGCAAGCAGCACATCGCGCGACCGTCTGGCCCACTCAGCAGTGCAAGAGTGTAGCACACAGTTGCCGCAAGCAATGGCACAACACAAGCGTTCGACACGATAAACCAAGAACCACGCTATACAGTACAATAGGGTCGTCGATGGGCAACGTCGTCAGTCGAGACGCGACCGCGCTCCGCACCCCTCCGTCTACTCGGTGCGTTCCCGTCTCCTCCCCGAGGCGGGATGTCGGCATTTTTCATGCACCGACAACCCACTAGCCTGTGGACAGCCCGAGAAGCATTGCGCATTTCGGCGCCAAATGCAAAAAGGGACCCGTCCATTGCGGACGGATCCCTTAAAACAAGTGATCGTCAAACCGATTTACTCGGCGTCGGTCTCCTCGTCCTTCTTCTCGGAAGGCAGCGGGGTAACCTCGATCTCGACGCCCAGAGTCTCAGCAGCAGACTTCATGGACAGAGAGATACGACGACGGTCGAGGTCGATCTCCATGACCTTGACCTGAACCTTGTCGCCCACGTGGGTGACCTGAGAAGGCTGGTCGACGTGCTTGTTAGCCATCTCGGAGATGTGCACCAGGCCCTCGATGCCCTCGCCCAGGTCGACGAAAGCGCCGAACGGGACAAGCTTGGTCACAGTGCCCTCGACGATAGCGCCGACGGGGTACTTCTTGACCAGCGCGCGCCACGGATCCTCGGTGGTCTGCTTGAGACCCAGGGAGATGCGCTCGCGGTTGAGATCGACGTCGAGAACCTCGACCTCGACCTCCTGGCCGACCTTGACAACCTCGGAAGGATGGTTGACGTGGTTCCAGGAGAGCTCGGAGATGTGGATGAGGCCGTCGATGCCGCCGAGGTCGACGAAGGCGCCAAAGTCGACGATGGAGGAAACGGTGCCCTGGAGACGCATGCCAGACTTGAGCTTGGACAGGATCTCGGAGCGCTCGGCCTTACGGGACTCCTCGAGCACGACGCGACGGGAGAGGACGACGTTGTTGCGGTTGCGGTCCATCTCGATGACGCGGGCCTCGATGCGGGTGCCCATGTAGGAGGTGAGGTCCTTGACGCGACGGAGGTCGACGAGGGAAGCGGGCAGGAAGCCACGCAGGCCGATGTCGAGGATCAGGCCGCCCTTGACAACCTCGATAACCTCGCCCTCGACGTTCTCACCGGAGTTGAACTTCTCCTCGATGCGGTTCCAAGCACGCTCGTACTCGGCACGCTTCTTGGACAGGACCAGACGACCGTCCTTGTCCTCCTTCTGGAGAACCAGAGCCTCGATGGGATCACCGAGTGCAACGATGTCTGCAGGGTTAGCGTCCTTGCGGATGGACAGCTCGCGGACCGGGATAACGCCCTCGGACTTGAATCCGATGTCAACGAGCACCTCGTCATGCTCGATCTTAACGACAGTGCCGTTAACGAGATCGCCCTCATCAAAGTCGGTAATCGTACCGTCGATGAGGCTGTTCATCTCCTCCTCGTTGACATCGTCAAGAGAGAAAATGGACGAGTTCTGAATCTCACTCAAAGGTGGACCCCTTTCGAACTACGGGGCCCCGATTGCTAGGACCTACAGAAGGGTGCGACAAGCACACAACGTTTAGGAACACTCGGGAGCCGACAGATACTGATGTGACGCTTATGCAATCACGTTCGTATAGATTACGGGGAAATCACTTCGATTTCAAGCGTGAACTGCGATTTTTTACTCGTATGGAGACTTTTTCGCAATCTTGTGAACGACCGTCTCCACAAGTTGACGATAAGCAGCTAGGCATACTGCTTTGGGGTAAAGTATCCCAGACATACGATTCTGGAACGATTTTTCGAGAAAGGTGCCCGCGTGCTCAAAGCAGTCGTTTTCGATATGGACGAGACGCTTCTTAGCATTAACCTCAACGCGTTCATCCTTCGCTATTTTAAGGATGTCTCGTCGATGCTCGCGGATATCGGACGTCGCAGCCGCGGGGGCACTATGGCGCGCCTCGGCACCATCTTGGTCGACCTCAACGCCAATCGCCGCAGCGGCACGGACAATCGCACCAATCTTGAGTTTTACCAGACCGAGGTTGAGCGCCGATGCGGGATTTGCCTCTCCGACCCCCTCATCTACGAGGCCTTTACCTACTACGACCGCGAAGTTCTTCCGCACAAGAATGACGACGCCATCAACGCCCATGCCATGCCGGGCGCACACGACGCGCTCCAGGCCGTACAGGACGCAGGACTGCGTTGCGCGCTCTTTACCAACCCCAGCTTTCCGCAAGGGGCCATCGAGTGCCGCATGGGTTGGGGCGACCTGGCCGACGCCCCCTTTGAGCTCGTCACGCACATGGGTAACGCCACCCGCTGCAAGCCCGATGCCGCCTACTATCTAGAGCAGCTTCAGGTGATGGGGCTCGAGCCACACGAGGTCCTTATGGTGGGCAACGACCCCAAGCGCGACTTCCCCAGCCCCGCCTGCGGCATTCAAACCGCCTATGTTGGCCAGGGAAAACCGGGACGCGCCACCTGGCACGGAACCATGGAAGACTTCGCCCGCGAATTTAACGCCGTAATCGAGGCCTTCTACGAACACCAAGTAGCCGACGAACTGTCCTAACAGACCTGTGTTTTGCCGATCATGATGTTGAGGATCTCGACGTCGGTGTCCTTCATACCCACACGGCCCACGTAGCCCATGCTGGCGATCGTCTGCTCGACAGTATCCTGGATCAGGCCCTCACCGGCGCGGAAACCGCGGCCCTGCATGGCCATATCGTGACCCAGAATTGCCGCATCAACGGCCGCGGAAATCTTGGCGGCGCAGCTCGCCTTGGCGCCGTCGCACACGATGCCGCCCACGTTGCCAAGCGTGTTCGAGACCGTCGCGCCAATCTGCTCGCGCGTGCCACCGCACAGCCAGGTAATCGCAGCGCCGGCACCACACGCGGCGCAAATAGCACCGCAAAACGCCGAGAGCGCACCAATATAGCTCTTGATATGCACGGCAATAAGATCAGACAGCATCACGGCACGCACCAGGCGCTCGTGGTCGCAACGCAGGTACTCGGCATACTCCATGACGGGCAATGCGCAGGTAATGCCCTGATTGCCCGAGCCGCACACAATGGCGACCGGCAGCGCGCAACCGTTCATGCGGGCGTCGGACCCGGCGGCCGCACGGGCACGGGCACGGCAGGCGACGTCATCGGCACGAGCGCCCAGCAGCGTACGGCCCACCTCGGCGCCCCAAGCGTGTGCAAGGCCCTCGGCACTGATTGCGCCATTCAGCTCAATCTGACGCTCAACGGCAGCGCGGGCGTCCTCGATGTCGCCGTCCTCGATAAAGTCGATGATGGACTCAATCGACATGGGCGTGTCGGCGTTATCTGCCGCCCGCTCGGCCACGACGCGCTCGGCGCAGGAGGCGCACTCCCCCGCCGACTTGCCGCACACCGGAATACCGTCGAGCGTATGGCACGTGACGTTCGTGTGGTGGTCGGTAATCTCGACGACCGCGGTATGGCCCCCGGCCGTGGCAGTCACCTTGATATAGAGGTTGGGCACACCCTCGACAAGCGACACATCGCAGTAACCGGCATCGGCGAGGAGCTCGGTCACGCGAGCACGATCTTCGTCGTTAACGCTCTCGAGCACCTCGAGCGCGCTCTTGGCGTCACCGCCCACGGCACCCAGCACGGCCGCCGCTTCAATACCGTGCATACCGCCCGAGTTGGGCACGGTCACGCTCTTAACGTTCTTGATGATGTTGCCCGAACAGGCAACATCCATATGATCGGGTTCGCAACCGAGTGTCTGGCTCGCCAACGCCGCTGCATAGGCAACGGCAATAGGCTCGGTGCAGCCGAGCGCACAGACAAGCTCGCGGTTCAAGACATCGCAAAACGCGGCGTCGCGGATGGAATCGGTGGGCATGGCCATCTCCTACATACATAACGGGTTGCTCTTGCAAGTAATCAACTTCTCTATTTGATAACAAGGCGCCAAAAACCGCAAGACGAGTTCCGGCAGACGGCCGCCAGAAGAAAATTGACGGCATTTTAGTGATGAGTTGATGCTTGTTGTTGCTAAAGCGTTTGACCAAAAAACGCCCGAGTGTTTACGCAAAAGTCGCGCTATCATGCAGTCGAACGCGGTAAACACCTTTAGCAATTCCGCCGCACGGACCAGAGAGGAACCACTCATGAAGATCGGTATCGGTAACGACCACGCCGCCGTCGAGCTCAAGAACATCATTTCCGAGCACCTGAAGGAGCGCGGCTGTGAGGTCGTGAACTTTGGAACCGACACCTCCGAGAGCTTTGATTACCCCATCGCCGGCTACAAGGTGGGTAAGGCCGTTGCCAACGGCGACGTCGACTTGGGCATCCTCATCTGCGGCACCGGCGTCGGGATCAGCCTGGCCGCCAATAAGGTCGAGGGCGTTCGCGCCGTCGTGTGCTCCGAGCCCTTCAGCGCCAAGCTCTCCCGCATGCACAACAACACCAACGTGCTCGCCTTCGGCGCCCGCGTCGTGGGCTCCGAGCTTGCCAAGATGATTGTCGACGAGTGGCTCGACGCCGAGTTTGAGGGCGGTCGTCATGAGCGTCGTGTTAACCTCCTCAACGAGATCGACCACACGCGCGGCCTTAAGATCGTCGACGAGGCCTAAACCACTCAGCGCCACAAGCTAACAGCAGGGGCCCGCTCGGAACACATGTCCGAGCGGGCCCCTTAATAGATTTTGGAATAAAAAAGAGCGCCGCGGATGGAGTTCCGCGGCGCCCAAGCCACACGCTAACAGCTTTAAGGAGTCAAAGCTGGTTTAGCCAAAGAAGCGCTTGATCTCGATCTCGGCGTTCTCCAAGCAGTCGGAGCCGTGAATCACGTTGGCGTTAACATCGACAGCGAAGTCGCCGCGGATGGTGCCGGGGGCAGCATCAAGCGGGTTGGTAGCGCCCATAAGGGTGCGCATCTTGGAGACAGCGGAAAGACCGGAAACGACCATCTTGACGACCGGACCGCTCGTCATAAAGTCGCAGAGACCGCCAAAGAAGGGCTTGTCTGCCAAGTGGGCGTAGTGCTCCTCGACGGTAGCGCGCTCGAGCGTGGTCATCTCCATGCGATCGATGACAAGGCCGCTGCGCTCAATGCGAGCAACAATCTCGCCGATCTTGCGGTCGCGCACGGCGTCGGGCTTAATCATGATGAAGGTCTTCTCGATAGCCATAAGGTAGCCTTTCAAGTAGGTTCGCGCGTGCCCAAGTCCCATTCCGGCACCCGCCTGGACTGCATCGTAACAGAGTTTTAGCTGCAGTTAAACAAAAAGCTGTATATTGAAACGCTACAATTTATTAAAGCGCTCCATATGTGTCACTTCTGTTTCGAAGCCCGATTAGAGTACCATCCGACCGCCCATCAACCGCATCGAACAGAGCAGACGGTCGGTTGCCACCCGCGAACGTACCCCCTTCACAACCTGCCCAAAGGTCCTACAGAAGTTCTCGACAAGCCTCTCCCCCATAGCAACAAAATACGGACGCCCACATCAGCAGACGTCCGTAAAGCAAAACCGATTTATCAATACATGGCCAAAACGGCTTCAGCCAAACCCCTACTTTGCCCCGTGACCCATCTCGACGACCTTGGTCAGCGATCCAAACACGCCCTCGTCGGCCACGAGCTGTGCCTCGGCACGCTGCAGCTGCACGGCAACGGCGGCAGGAGCAGTGCCGCCCTCGGTCGTGCGCGCGGCGACAATCGACGGAATGTCGAGCGCCTCGGTAATGTCGCGCTCAAAGAGCGGGCTTGCCTCTTGGAACACCTCAAACGGCAGGTCCTCAAGATTGCAGCCGCGCTTCTCGCACATCAGGACCAGATGCCCCACCACGGCATGCGCCTCACGGAACGGCAGACCACGCTTGGCCAGGTAATCGGCAACATCGGTGGCGGCAAGATGCCCCACACCACACTCGCGCGCCATGGCATCCTCGTTGACGGTCCAGGTCGAAATCATACCGGCCATAACGGACAGGCACTGCATGAGCGTATGGACAGTATCGAGAACGCCCTCCTTGTCCTCCTGCAAGTCCTTGTTATAAGCAAGCGGCAGGCCCTTCATGGTCACGAGCAGCTGAACCAGGTTGCCATAGACTCGGCCGCTTTTGCCGCGGATAAGCTCGGCAAAGTCGGGATTCTTCTTCTGCGGCATGATGGACGAGCCGGTGGAGTAGGAGTCGGAAAGCGTGATAAAGCCAAATTCAGAGCTCGACCACAGCACGATCTCCTCGGAAAGACGCGACAGGTGCATGGCCATGACGGAGCCGGCGTAATGCAGATCGAGCAGGAAATCACGGTCGGAAACCGCATCGAGCGAGTTGGGAATCACACCCGCAAAGCCAAGTTCGGCAGCCGTCATCTGACGATCGAGCGGATAGCTCGTACCGGCAAGCGCGGCAGCACCCAGCGGACAGTTATCGGCAGCATCAAAGGCGGCCTTCAGGCGTGTAAAGTCGCGCGCGAACATCCAGGAATACGCCAGCAGATGATGCGACAGCAGCACGGGCTGAGCATGCTGCATGTGCGTGTAGCCCGGCAGAATCACCTTTTCGTACTTCTTGGCCGCATCCACCAGCACATGACGCAGCTCAAGATTAGCCTCCATGAGCTCCTTGGCCAGCGCCTTGACGCCCAGACGCGTATCGGTCGCCACCTGGTCGTTGCGCGAACGCCCGGTATGCAAGCGCTTACCGGCCTCGCCGATGCGGCGCGTCAGCTCGCTCTCGATGGACATATGAATGTCCTCATCGTTGATATCGAAGGTGAAGTTGCCGGCATCGATATCCTGTTCGATTCCGGTCAGGCCCTCGGCAATCGCCTGCTCGTCCTCGGCACTGATGATGCCCTGGGCGGCCAGCATCTTGGCATGCGCCTTAGAGCCGGCGATATCCTGCCTATAGAGATGTTTGTCGACCGGCAGCGACGCACCAAACTCCTGCGTGACCTCGGCCACGCCCGCCTCAAAACGACCGCCCCAAAGAGCCATGGAACCGTCTCCTTTCATCAAATTCCAAAACAAGCGCCCAAAGCAATGCGCCCTGTCGCCAAAGCGATTTATCAACCGCTAGTTTTACACATTCCCCACCGTGCGCGGGGCCATGTAGCTAATTTGCAAAGAAGTGACGCGCCAAGCACTTGGCGCCCAACGTCTCCCTCCGGATGTTGCCCTGCGAACCATCGATCCAGGCCTTCAGGCTCATGGGAACGTCCTCGACCTTTGCAGCATCGAACTCGGGTGCAAGGGCAAGTAAAGCATGCGCGATAGCATTGAGCATAATGGATACTCCTCATATATATAGGCACAGAGCCGCCAAATTGATAGAAGGAGCCCCGCCGGACAACCCCGGCGGGGCTCGGACTCAGCCGCAGACGCGGCATCATATATGCGGGCGGTACGTAGGGGCCACCGATGTTAAGAAGTGTCAGCAAGCATAACGAAAGGTAGGGACCCCGTGCGCCCGTTATGTATCACGCGGATGGGCCGCGCGGATACCAAAGAAAGGGCCTTTAAGCCTGGGCGGCAGCAGAGCTGGGACCCTGGACCTTAGCCCACGTCTTGAGCGACAGCGTATCGATCTCGATAAAGCCGGCGCTGGCCTTCTCGTCAAACGTGGTGTCGCGGTCGTAGGTAGCCAGACCGTAGTCGTAGAGGCTGAAGGGGCTCTTGCGGCCGACGACATGGCAGTTGCCCTTAAAGAACTTCAGACGGACGGTACCGGTCACGAACTTCTGGGTATCGGCCATAAAGGCGTCGAGCGCGTTTTTGAGTGGGCTGTACCACTGGCCGTTGTACACGGCGGTAGCCCAATCCTGTTCGAGCTTAATCTTAGTCTTGAGCAGGTCGCCCTCGACACAGATGTCCTCAAGCGCCTTGTGGGCGGTGATGAGCGTCAGGGCGCCGGGAACCTCGTAGCACTCGCGGCTCTTGAGGCCCACCAGACGATCCTCGACCAGGTCCAGACGACCAAAGCCGTTGTCGCCGGAGATCTTGTTGAGGGCGATGACGATCTCAGAGAGCTTCATCTTCTTGCCGTCGACGGCGACGGGCTTGCCGGCCTCAAACTCAATCTCGGTATACGTCGGGGTGTCGGGCGTGTCCTCGGGATTCTTGGTCATAACCCAGGCGTCGTCGAGCGGCTCGTTCCAGGGATCCTCCAGGTGGCCGCACTCAATGGCACGACCCCACAGGTTGTCGTCGATGGAATAGGGGTTGTCGTTGGCACCCTCGGGAACCGGCACGTTGTGGGCGTGGGCATAGGCGACCTCGTCGGGACGGCACTTCAAATCCCACTCGCGAACCGGGGCGATAACCTTCAGCTCGGGGTCGAGGGCCTTGACGGCAGCCTCAAAACGAACCTGGTCGTTACCCTTGCCGGTGCAGCCGTGGGCGACGTAGGTCGCGCCAAACTCATGAGCGGCCTCGACAAGCTTCTTGGCGAGCAGCGGGCGAGACAGGGCGGAGAGCAGCGGGTACTTGTTCTCGTACATGGAGTTGGCAGCGATGGCCTTGGTCAGGAACTCATCGGAGAACTCGTCGCGCAGGTCGAGCACCTGACAATCGAGAACGCCCAGGTCGAGAGCCTTCTGCTTCTTGGCATCCAGGCTGGTCTCCTCCTGGCCCACATTGCCGCAGACACAAACGACATCGAGATTCTTCTCGTCCTGGAGCCACTTGACACATACGGATGTATCAAGACCACCGGAATATGCGAGAACGACTTTTTCCTTGCTCATGGCTGTTTCCTTTCGCCCTTGGTAGCTAGTTAGAACATCGGTCAGTTGCAAGTCATTTCGAGGTCAAAACCGTGCAATATCAGGTTAAAAAGCAAAAATCAGCACATACATGCCCTAGAAACATGCAGCAATGTCGTGCTAAAACCCAACGACCTCAAAATGACTCTGTTGAGGCAATTCGCCCCATGCGAACAGAGACGATTGTTATCGTCGTCGGGAAATTGCGCGCTGGCGTCGGATGGCATTGTCTGCAGTGATGATAATCTTTACGAACTGCATCTGCCTCTCCTTTCACGTATCGCCGGGCGCAATTCAAATATCGCAAACGGTACCTTTTGCTCGGTAAGCGGCTGTTTTCCCGTCTCCGTTTTCGATGGTCGCTATATTACGCTAAAGTGCACACGGCACAAGCGACAAATCCAAATTTCTGAAAAGTTTTTTCATTACTTTGTGAATCATGCTGCAATTACGCGTCAACCCTGCGAAAATACGCTCGATTACCAACCGGAGGGTTATTCCGCCCGAAACAATTTAGAAACGGAAAGGCGCTTTTATGCAAACTTACGAATCGGACGCCGCTATCGGCAACATCAAGATCCTTGCCGTCGACATGGACAAAACGTTGCTGACCGACGAGCGTGTGCTGCCCCAGGGCCTCGATGAGCGCCTGGAAAAGCTCGCCGAGGCTGGCATCGTGTTCTGCCCCGCCAGCGGACGCCCCGCTCCCAAGCTCGAGGAGATGTTCGAGGACATCAAGGGCCGCATCGCCTTTTGCCCCGATAACGGAGCCTGCGTTATCTACCGTGGCAACTATATCTATAAGAGCACTATCGATGTGGCACTGTATCAGCAGGTGCTTGCGCGCGCCTCGGAGGATTCGCGCGCTGTCCCCGTGCTGTGCTGCTTCGACGAGTTTTACGTGCTTGCCCGCGACCATCAATACCACGACGAGATCAGCGTGTACTACAACACGATCAACTACGTCGATACCTTTGAAGGCCTTGACGCCGAGTCCAACAAGATCTCGATCTTCTTCCCCGACTATGATGCTGAGCCCGCATTTCGCGAGGACTATAACCCCGCATTCTCGGACCAACTCTATGTCACCAATGCCGGCCGCGAGTGGATCGACTTTATGAACCTGGGCGTCGACAAGGGTTCGGGCGTCGCGCACCTGTGCGAGCAGCTCGACATCGACATTGCAGACGCCGCAGCCGTGGGCGATACCTACAACGACATCCCCATGCTCGAGCGCGTCGGGCATAGCTATATCGTGGACAATGCCGAGGAGCATATGAACGCGCACGCCAAGTGGCGCATTCCGAGCAACAACGACGGGGGCGTACTGACGCTCATCGACGCCATCTTGGCAGCTCGTTAGCCGTCCCATCGGGCCTGGCCGGGCGGCACGGGTTAACTTTTCGCTCGGTCAAGTCCTGCGCAAGACGAAAGCCACATTAAGTGGCTTTCTTTGCGTGCGGAATCTACGAAAAGTTAGCCCGTGCCGCCCGGCCAGGCCCTAGGTTTACTTACCTGCCGCCAAGATGGCGTCTTGAGTGTCTAGATACTTAGCTGAATATATTTGGATGAAGGGGGCTCCTTGTTGGCAAGGAGCCCCCTTCTGGTTTTGGTTACTTTGGAGTTGTGGGTGTAACCTTACTTGGCGTCGGCCCAGGTTACTCCGGTTGAAGCTTCGGCGATGAGGGGTACGCGTAGGTCTACGACGTGTTCCATGACGTCGCGTACCATCGCGGTCAAGCGCTCTACCTCGTCCACCGGGCACTCAAAGTCTAGTTCGTCGTGCACTTGCAAGATCATGTGGGCGGCAAAGCCTTCTTCTTCCAAACGACGGCTCACGCGGGCCATCGCAATTTTGATGATGTCGGCGGCGGTACCCTGCATGGGGTGGTTCATGGCCGTGCGCTCACCAAAGCCGCGAAGCTGTGGGTTTTTGGCCTTGAGCTCCGGAATATGGCGACGGCGGCCGTACATGGTCTCGGCGTAGCCCGTCTGCTTGGCGCGCGCCACCACGTTGTCGAGGAACGTGCGCACGCCCGGGTAGGCCTCGTAGTAACGGTCGATCATGCCACGCGCCTCGGCCATCGAGATATGCAGCGACTGCGACAGGCCATAGGCCTGCTGGCCGTACACAATGCCAAAGTTCACGGCCTTGGCGCGGCTGCGCAGGTCGGGTGTCACCTCGGACACCGGCACGCCAAATACGCGCGCGGCCGTCTCGGCATGGAAGTCCTCGCCCTCGTTAAAGGCGCGCACCAGGTGCTCGTCACCCGAAAGATGCGCCAGCAGACGCAGCTCGATCTGCGAGTAGTCCACCGCCAAAAAGACGCTGCCCTCGCCTGCCGAAAACGCCGTCTTGACGGTGCGACCCAGCTCAGAGCGCGTCGGGATGTTCTGCAGGTTCGGGTCGCTCGAGGACAGACGACCCGTCGCCGTGATGGTCTGATTGTACGTGGTGTGCACGCGGCCGTCACCACGGCGCAGCGGGCCCAGCGTGTCCAGATAGGTGGACTTGATCTTGGACTTCTCACGCCAGTCCAAGATCAAACGCACGATTTCGTGGTCGCGGGCAAGATCACTCAGTACCTTGGCATTGGTCGAATAGTAGCCGCGCTTGGTCTTTTTGAGACCCTTGGTCGGAAGGCCCATCACATCAAAGAGCACATGCGAGAGCTGCATGGGGCTGCCGATGTTAAAGGTCTCGTCACCGGCAAGGTTGCGAATGCTTCGCTCGACCTCGGTGATCTGGGTCGCCAGGCCCTCGGACAGGCTGCGCAGCCGATCGGGATCCACGAGCATGCCCGCGCGCTCCATCTTGGCAAGCACCGGCACAAGCGGCATCTCGATGCCGTCGAACACGTTGGCGGCGTTCTCACGGGCCATGCGATCGCGCAGCGGCGACACGAGCGTCAGCGTCAAGGCAGCCGTGCGAGCGGCGGGCACAGGAGCGTCCTCGCCGGCACCCTCTGCACCGCGCGCCGCAGGCAGCGCCATCTGCAGATAGGTATCGGCCAAATACGCCTCATCAAACTCGGAGCGGTCGGAATCCAGCAGGTAGGCGGCGACCACGGTATCGAAGATGCACGTAGAATCGACGGCCAGCGGATCCATGAGCTCGGGCTCAGAAGAATCAATGGGCGAAAGCTCATGCAGCAGCGCCTTCATATCCGGGCTCGCCACGCGGCCCTCCATAAACAAGCGCGCGAGCACACCGGCGATCACGCCGTGGGCAAAGTTGAACCCATCAACGGCAGCGGCCACGCCACCGTCGCCCTCCTCAAGCGCAAGCAGCCCCTTGGACGTCGCCAGCCACAGCGTGCGTGTCAGGCCAAAAAGCGCGCCCTCCTCCTTGTCGTCGTCCACCACGGTGGCAATCCACTCGCCTGCCTCGATCGCGCGAGCGATCTCGGCAGCAGCGGCAGCGAGCGCCTCGGCATCGCCGGCGACAACGCGCATAACGGGGGGAATCTCAAACGTGCTGGCAGTGGCCGCAGCCCCACCCTCATCACCGATCAGCGACAAGAAACGGTTCTGCATGGCCGTAATGCCCAGCCCGCCCAGTGCCGCGGACACCTCATAGGCAGAAAACGCCGGGAAAGACGTTTCGTCAAAGTCGAGCTCGACAGGCGCATCGGTGCGAATGGTTGCGACCTTGCGGCTCAGCAGCGCATCGTCGATATGCGCACGCAGGTTCTCGCCCATCTTGCCCTTGACCTCGTCGGCATGCGCGATGACCTCGTCCAGGCTGCCGTACTGCGCGATAAGCGCGCTCGCCTTTTTGGGACCGATGCCCGGCACGCCGGGAATGTTATCCGACGTATCGCCCTTCAGGCCGTAAAAATCGGGCACGAGCGCTGGCGTGATGCCGTGATACAGATCGTCCACGCTCTCGGGCGTCATAATCGCCACGTCGGACAGGCCCTTGCGGGTCGAGACCACGTTGACGTGCTCGGTCACGAGCTGATACATGTCGCGGTCGCCGGTCACCAGCAGCATGTCGCAGCCGGCTTCCTCGCCCAGACGAGCCATGGTACCCAGGATATCGTCGCCTTCCCAGCCCTCGGACTGCAGAATCGGCACGTTGAGCGCCGTGAGCAGCTCCTTAATCATCGGAAACTGCGCGTGCAGATCGGGGTCCATGGGCGGGCGCTGCGCCTTATACTGCGGCAGCATCTCCATGCGCACGCGCGGCTTGCCCTTGTCAAACGCCACGACCACACCGTCGGGGTTAAAGGCGTCGATCATCTTGAGAAACATGTTCAGGAAGCCAAAGATCGCGTTGGTGGGGCGACCGTCCGGCGCGTTCATGGTGGGCGGCACGGCGTGGAAGGCGCGGTGCATGAGCGAGTTGCCGTCAATAACGGCAAAGGTGCGGCGCTTGTCAGACATATTGAATACCTCGCTTTGGGCTGGGCACGGTTTGCTTCCACCAGTTTACACGCTCCCCGCCCCGCGACCACCGCACATCAAGCTCCCCCGCCACCACGCGCCTGCGCGTGATACGATGGCTCACGGTACATCAACCAGCACGATCGATCCGAAAGGAGCCTGCGTCATGGAGCGTCCCTGCGCATGGAAAAAGTACACGCCACAGCAAATCGAGGAGCTCGAGGAGCTTTGCCGCGGCTATAAGCAGTTTTTGAGCGAGAACAAGACCGAGCGCCTGTGCGTCAAGACCGGGATCAAGATGGCCGAGGAGGCGGGATACGTCGACCTGGAGACCGTGATCGCCGAGGGCCGCGCGCTCAAGGCCGGCGACAAGGTGTACGCCGCCAATCACGGCAAGGACCTTATGCTCGTCAACCTTGGCACCGCCCCGCTCGAGCAGGGCTTTAACATCCTGGGCGCCCACGTTGACTCGCCGCGTCTGGACCTCAAGCAGAATCCCGCCTTCGAGGCCGGCGACATGGCCTACCTCGACACGCACTACTATGGCGGCGTCAAGAGCTACCACTGGGTGGCCTCCCCGCTTGCACTCGTGGGCGTCATCTGCAAAAAGGATGGCACCACCGTCGACATCAACATCGGCGACAAGGCAGACGATCCGGTCTTTACCATCTCCGACCTGCTGATTCACCTCTCGAGCGAGCAGATGTCCAAGCCCGCCAAGGACGCCGTCGACGCCGAGATCCTCGACGTGATCGTGGGCGGCCGCCCCGTCAAGTTTGACGAGGACGACAAAGACGCTCCCAAGGAGCCCGTCAAGCAGATGTTCCTGGACATCCTCAAAGAGCAGTACGACGTCGAGGAGGAGGACTTCCTCTCCGCCGAAATCGAGGTCGTGCCCGCCGGCCCCGCCCGCGACATGGGCCTCGACCGCTCCATGATTCTGGGCTATGGCCACGACGATCGCGTCTGCGCTTACCCCTCCATGCTCGCCCAGATCGACGTTGCCAACGTGGAGCGCACGAGCATCACGCTCATCGTCGACAAGGAGGAGATCGGCTCCGTGGGCGCCACCGGCATGACGAGCCGCTTCTTCGAGAACGCCGTCGCCGAGATCATGACGCTTGCCGGCGAGGACAGCCCGCTGGCCCTGCGCCGTGCACTCGCCCACAGCCGCATGCTTTCCTCCGACGTGTCCGCCGGCTTCGACCCGGGCTATGCCGGCAAGTTCGAGACCAAGAACGCAGCCTTTATGGGTCGCGGCCTGTGCTTTAACAAGTACACGGGTAGCCGCGGCAAGGGCGGCTCTAACGACGCCGACGCCGAGTATGTGGCCCTCATCCGCGACATCATGGACGAGGCGGGCGTGGACTTCCAGACCTGCGAGCTCGGCCGCGTCAATGCAGGCGGCGGCGGCACCATCGCCTACATCATGGCCAAGTACGGCATGAACGTCATCGACTCCGGCGTTGCCGTCCTGTCCATGCACGCCCTGTGGGAGGTCGCCAACAAGGCCGACATCTACGAGGCATATCGCGGCTACAAGGCCTTCCTCGAGCGCGCCTAACCAACCCTCGTAAAACGAGCCCAACCAGCCCTTCATAACTTGCGGTGAAATAGTTCCCAAACACGCCTTTTAACAGACGAAACAGGAATTATTCCACCGCAACTTCCTTTTTGGCAGAGGAGAGTCCATGCTGCAGATCATCATTTCGCCCGCCAAGCAGATGCGCGCGGCCCAAGATGCTTTTGAAGTCCTGGGCATTCCACCTTTTGCGCACGAGACGGCTCGCCTCCACCGCGCACTGCTAGATATCGAACGAAATGAAGGCAGCGGCGGCCTGCAAGCGCTATGGAACGTGAGTGACAAACTGCTGGGGCTTTGCCTCAACACCCTGCATGAGTTCGGGTCCATCCTGAAAAACGGCGATCTCGACAATCCCGAACTCGCCCGTCACCTCTCCCCTGCCGTCATGTCCTATCACGGCATTCAATACCAGAGCATGGCGCCCGAGGTCATGGATGCCGCACAGCTCGACTGGCTGCAAGACCATCTATGGATCCTCTCGGGCCTTTACGGATGCGTACGCCCCTTTCATGCCGTTGAACCGTATCGGCTGGAGATGGGCGCGAAGCTTGCCGTCGACGATGCCCAAGACCTCTACGCGTTTTGGGGCGACAAGCTCGCACGGGCCATCGCTCCAGCGGACTCCAACGCTACGATCGTCAACCTCGCCAGTGCGGAATACGCCAAAGCCGTTCTGCCCCGCCTCACCACCGATGTCACGGTCGTCACATGCCTCTTTGGCGAAGGCATCCGCAACGGCAAGCCCATCCAGCGCTCGACCGCCAGCAAAAAGGCGCGCGGCTCCATGGTGCGCTGGATGGCAGAAAACAAGCTCGAAGATGCAAGCGGGCTCACCGCGTTCGACGTTGGCTATCGCCACTTTCCCGAGCTTTCAAATAAAAACACTTTGGTCTTCCTGAACGAACAGGCCTTGTAGGATCACCGTTACTTTTAAATGTGCTGCCTAGGCACGGCGCCTATTCCGCCAAGCCATCGGCCTTTGCAATCTCGCTCGTCGAGCCATCTTGATAGGTAATCTTAACATGCTCCACGTCGGATACCGTAACGCCCGACGGGGGCTCCAGGCGCCATTCCGTCAGCGCGATATCCATCGTCGTGGGCACATCTCCTTGATCTTTGAGCTTCACCGTGAGCGTTTTGAGCGCTGCGTCAAACGTCACGCGTTCGATTTCTTCACCTGGAATGGACCCACCACTCAGCTGCAACTGCACAAACTCATCGCGCGGGTACCAATAATCGCCCGGAACGGCGAGCGTATTGGCATTACCGCCAGTACTCCTCACCGTCATAATCGGTAGGCTATCATCAGCCTCAAATTCCCAGGCAGCGCCGCCGCGACCGCCAAACGTCCAAATACAAAAGGCAATCACCAGCACGGCAAGCACCGCAAAGCCAATCGCGACCAACCCATGGTGCGCACGGCCCTCCTCGGCCGATATGTCCCATTGTGTCTCTCGATATAGATGCTTGTCTTCCATGTTCGCCTCCCCACAGGCACGCTCGTTAGGCCAATCGTACCCATTCGAGCTATACTTGAGCCCATTACATAAACGGGGAGCTTGCAGGACAAGACGGCAGGCTGAGACTGGGCGCGCCCGCCCTGACCCGCAAACCTGATATGGGTAATGCCAACGAAGGGAGCCGTGCCAATGAGCACACAGACCGAGCCCAAGCTCGTCACGCAAATCGACTTCGCCCGCGCCGGGCAGATCACGCCGCAGATGAAGGAAGTCGCCGAGCGAGAGCATCGCGACCCCGAGTACATCCGCGAGCGCGTGGCAGACGGCCGCATCGCCATTCCCGCCAATATCGAGCACATCAAAAAGGGCATGCGCGCCTTTGGCGTCGGTGAGGGCCTGTCCACCAAGGTCAACGTGAACTTGGGCATCTCGGGCGACAAGGCCGATGCCACCGAGGAATGGAAGAAGGTTAAGATTGCCGAGGACTTTGGCGCCGACGCCATCATGGACCTCTCCAACTCGGGCAAGACACGCCAGTTCCGCCAGCAGCTCATCGACGAGACGCCGCTCATGGTGGGCACGGTGCCGATGTACGACGCCATCGGCTACATGGAAAAGCCGCTGGTCAAGCTTACCAAGGACGACCTGCTCGAGGTCGTGCGCGCACATGCCGAGGACGGCGTGGACTTTATGACCATCCACTGCGGCATTAACAAGTCGGTCATCAAGACCTTTAAGGAGACAGGCCGCCTCATGAACATCGTCAGCCGCGGCGGCTCGCTGCTGTTTGGCTGGATGGAGGTCACCGGCAACGAGAACCCCTTCTACGAGTTCTACGACGAGGTGCTCGAGATCTGCCACGAGTACGACGTGACGATCTCGCTCGGCGACTCCTGCCGCCCGGGCTGCCTCTACGACTCCAACGACGCCACCGAGACCGCCGAGATGATCGAGCTGGGCAAGCTGTGCAAGCGCGCCTGGGCAGCCGGCGTCCAAGTCATGGTCGAGGGCCCGGGTCACATGGCGCTCGACGAGATCGCCGCCAACATGAAACTGCAGAAGCGCCTGTGCCACAACGCCCCGTTCTATGTGCTCGGGCCGCTGGTGACCGATATCGGCGTGGGCTACGACCACATCACCGCTGCCATCGGCGGCGCTATCTCCGCCAGCTCCGGTGCCGACTTCCTGTGCTACGTGACACCGGCCGAGCACCTATGCCTGCCTAACGCCCAGGATGTGCTCGACGGCCTCATGGCCACCAAGATCGCCGCACACGCCGCCGATATCGCCAAAAAGGTGCCGCACGCCCGCGACATGGACGACAAGATGGGCCAGGCACGCCGCAAGCTCGACTGGGATGCCATGTGGGAGTGTGCTCTCGACCCGGTCACCGGTAAGAAGCGCTACGAGGAGTCCCCCGCCGCCACCGAGGGCACCTGCACCATGTGTGGCAAGATGTGCGCCGTCCGCACCGTTAACAAGGTGTTCGAAGGCACGACGATCGACCTCGGCATGGAGGACTAACTCGTCACCGGAGCCACAATCGGTAACATGGTGTTCGTCAATTGTTGACGTGTGAACATTTGCTTACATTTGCGTAAAGATTGCATCGCCCGCCCGGGTTCGACATAGAGTCGGCCCGGGCATCTTTATAATGCTGGCTTAAAGACCCATTTGATTCCGACCGAACAAGGGAGCAAACATGGATCGCAGTAAGGTACCTGCCGTTCTATCCATCGCAGGATCCGATTCCAGCGGTGGCGCCGGCATTCAGGCCGACATCAAGACCATCACGGCGCACCGCCTGTATGCCGAGACGGCCATCACCGCCATCACCGCACAAAACACGCTCGGTGTCACCGCCGTGCAGAATATCTCCCCTGATATCGTCGCTGCGCAGATCGACGCCGTATTTGACGATATCCGCCCCAGCGCCGTCAAGATCGGCATGGTTTCCTCTGCCGAGATTATCGAGGTTATCGCCGACCGCCTGAGCGCCTGGAACGCGACAAACGTGGTCGTCGACCCCGTCATGGTAGCCACCTCGGGCGCACGGCTGATTGCCGAAGATGCCGCCGAGGCGCTCACCCGCCGCCTGTTCCCACTAGCAACCGTCATCACGCCCAATATTCCCGAGGCCATGGCCCTGCTTGACTACGAGGTCGACTCCGAGCGCACACAGCAAAATGCTGCCATGCTCCTCACCCGCCGCTTTGGTTGCGCATCCCTCGTTAAGGGTGGGCATCTTGTCAACGAGGCTAACGATGTATTGGCCGAACCCGCGCCACTCGATGACGAGGGCAACCATCTGGGCGATCCGCTCACCACGTGGTTCCGCCACAAGCGCATCGAGACCGACAACACACACGGCACCGGCTGCACGCTTTCGTCCGCCATCGCCTGCGCGCTGGCCCAGGGCATGGAACTTGCCGACGCCATCAACGCCGGCAAGGCCTACCTGACCGGCGCTCTCGCCGCTGGCTTTGACATGGGCAAAGGTTCCGGCCCCGTCAACCACATGTGGCAGTATTAAGATTCACAGCCCAGAGCCACCGCAAAGGGGGCAGGCACCTTTGCGGTGGCTCCCACAAACATCTCGATCTGTAACAGTTAGAGCCCATTTTTCGGCCCACCTGTTACAGATCGAGACATTCAAATTCCGCTGAGAAGATAATCTCAATCTGTAACAGTAACTCGGCAAAATCGACCCTAGATGTTACAGATCGAGACAAACGACCGATATCGACCTAAATAATCTCAATCTGTAACATCTAGCCCGTTTTCGACCTTACAACTGTTACAGATCAAGACAAACAAACGATCCAAAGCCACCGCAAAGGTGCCTGTCCCCTTTGCGGTGGCTTGGGGTCGCGCTACTCACCGAGCATCTCTTGGAGCTTGGCTGCCACGGCATGTCCCAAGCTCTCGTGGCTTTCGGGCATCATATGCAGATAGTCAATATCGCCCGGCTCGGCAAACTCGGCGGCATTCAAAAAGTCGCAGCCAAACTGCTCGGCCACGTGCGCATAGTACTCGCCAAAATGTTCAGATGCCTCGACGGAACGCTCGTCAAAATCGGTCATATATACATCGGCGATCTGCGGCTTGATCTTGATAGGAGCCATCAGCAGGATGCGCGGGCAAGGCGCGGCGTCGGTCCACGGAAACGCGCGGACGGCGCGAATCAGCGCCATGGCGCCACGGGCGATATCGGAAGCTGTCACGTTAAAGACCGTCTTACAGTCGTTGGTGCCCAGCATGATCACAATGGCGTCCAGCGGCTTATGAGCCTCGAGCAGCATCGGAAGCGCGCGAATGCCGTTGAGGTTAGTGTCCAGATGGCACATGTCGTCGCGTACCGTCGTGCGGCCGTTGAGGCCTTCTTCAATTACATGCCAGCCCTCGCCTAAGTCACGTTGGACCACGCCACACCAGCGCACATCCTGCGCATAGCGCACCGCGGTACCGTCGCGCATGCCCGCCGGATCGTAACCATAGGTGTTGCTGTCACCAAAGCACAGAACGTTTTTCATCGTAAGCTCCCCACTCAATAAAAAGCCGACAGGAGCAGCCTCTCCCGTCGGCTCGGTATATCGCATCACGAGCACCGTTTACAGGTACTTGCGCCAGTCGTCGTCATCCTCGTCATCCTCGGCAGCGGCCTGAGCCTGCTCGGCGGCACGGGCGGCTGCGGCGCGGGCGGCAACCTGAGCATAGGACTCCTCGTTTCGCTCGGGGAAGTTTGCCAGCACGTGCTCGAATTTGGCGAAGTCCTCGTCCCAGCGCGTAGAGGGCACGGCAAAGAAGACCTGCTTGACCTTGAAGTCGCCCGATGCGAGCTCCTTGCGGAAGAGCTCGGCCACGGCCTCTGCGTCAAAGCCGTTGTTCTCGCAGCCCCAAGCACCCACTACGAGCTTCTCGCGGCCAAGCTCATCGCAGATAGCAAGCACAAAGCGAATGCGGTCGCGCAGGGCGTCAAGCAAGGCATCGTCGCTCACGCGGTACTCCTGGCGAGCACGCTTGGCGTTGGGTGCAGCGGCGACGATCACGTCGGCATAGGCGTGCACATGCTTGCGCTCGAAGCGCACCGCGGGCACCACCAGCGCACGGTTGCGGTACAGCTCACAGTTGATGTTGCGGCGACGGTTCTCGCCGTACCATTTACGCTGCTTATCGAGGACGTTGTACAGATACGAATCGGCGCACAACGTGGCCTCCTGGCCCAGATAACCCTGAATATATCCACCGCCCGGATTGGTAAACGAGGCAAAGGCGAGCACGGCCATGTCGCAGAACTGCGCATAGCCGCGACCGTTATCGAGGATTGCCTGCGTGGCGGAGGCATCAAGCACAGTGACCTCGGGCAGGACCGGAGCGGGCTCCTCAGCAGGCGCGGACTCAACTTCGGCGATTTCCTCGGCAGGCTCCTCGACGGGCTCGGGCGCCGCCTCGGTCTCGGGCGCTGCCTCGACCTCGGCAGTCTCCGCGTTCTCGACGTCCTCGGCGACCTGCTCTTCGGGGGCCACAGCAGTCTGAACCTTGGCCTTCATCGCCGCGACAAAGCCGGTGGGCATGCCGTCAAACTCGCGAACACCGGCAAGCGAACGCTCGATATCCTTGGCGCAGGCCTCGGACACAGTCATCACATGGCGCTCGGCGGCCTTGGCACGGGCCTCGCGCTTGGGATTGGGCTGACCCGCTCGGTTGGACCTGTGGTTACGGTTCCTGTTGTCGACGTCTGCCATAAGTGGTCACCTTTCCTGTCGCTGCCGCTATCGGCTTTTCTCATCCATGATACCCCGCCGCGCACAAAAAAGACGGCCCCGAAGGACCGCCTTTCGCATCGTTTTACCGTGTCCGGCAGGAAGCATCGCAATGCCGCGCTTTAATCGCGACGGCCGAGGATGTTCAGAATGCGCAAGAACACGTTGATGATGTCCACGAACAGGTTGGATGCCATGAGCACGGCGTTGGGCAGCGTGGGCGGCACCGTCGTGGCAACATAGGTGTCGTAACCGATGAAGCCGGCGAACACCACGATCACGATCAGGTCGGTGATGGACTGCGAAACGCCCATGAACATCAGCACGATCTCGACCAGAATCGTGGCAAACAGGATGCCAAAACCAATGCCATACACACGCTGGAAGAACTTGGGGAAGGTCACGCCCAGCGCACCAAAGACAAAGGTGATGGCGGCCGTGGCGATAAAGGCGGTGTTAATGGTAGGCAGGTCGTAGTTGGCAAGACCAAACGACGCCGTCAGGCCAAAGGTGCTCGCAAAGACCACGTAGCCCACGAGTGACAGGCCCACGGACTGTTTGCTGGCAGCAGCCGACATCATGACCATGCCGACGATGGTCAAAATAAATGAGCCAAAGACCAGCGGCAAAGCGGCGCCGCTCATCATCATGCGCGCAAACGACATGGTGCTCGTAAAGTAAGCACCGGCGCCCATGGCGCAAAAGCCCAAAAAGATGAGAGCAGACATGACAAGGTTGTACGCGCGCGGCGACATCTCCTTGGCACGGCTTGCGCCGGTCTCGATGGGGCCATTCTGATAGCCCTGGATATCGTTCATAATTTCGTCCTTTCAAAAAGCACCGCGACGGCGCCGTAGCTGACAAGTTTCCTGCCATTGTACCCGAACGCCACGCGTTCTTACCTGCGGCGCTCGCCCTCGAGCGTACGATCAAACGCCCAAACCCACCAACGCATCACGTGTGCCTGCGAGCCGTCCGCCCGCTCGCGCGTCTGGTCCTCCAGATACAACTCGGTCGCATGTCCGCCAAAACGAACCTTATAAGTCGCCGTACGAATGCCGTGAACCGTCAGGCCAAAACCGGTGGACGAGACAATCTCGTCAATCGTAAAGCAACGACCGTCGACCCAGCAGACGGTGACCGGCACGACCTGTCCGCCCGCGAGGATGCGAGCCACGACGTCCACATACTGCTTGTGCACGCGCCGAGTTTTGCCATCTGTCTGTCGATATTCCATGTCTCCTATTATCGAACGCATGTTTGCATATTGTAAAGCGAACAGACTGTGGTTTTGGGGTGTTGGGGCGCGCGCATGTGTCCGCATGGCGTGTTAGCAAAAAGAACACCCGCGGTCAACAGGGATAATATTCAATTTTAGTGCCAAAAAATTCACTGCTCCCATCAGAACTCGGTAAAGAAACCCGCAGGAGGTGATACGATTTATCATGTTTCTGTAACGTGCCTGCAAACTTCGAGAAAGCCCATATATGGACGTAACGTTCTCAACCTTCCTCGGCCAACTTGTGTCGAACCCAGTCCTTGCCGTCACCGTGATCCTCGCGCTCGGCGCCATCTTCGTCAATGGATGGACCGACGCACCCAACGCCATCGCGACCTGCGTCACTACGCGTTGCATGCCCGCCCGCGCCGCCATTCTCATGAGTGCCGCATTCAACTTCCTCGGCGTGCTCATCATGACGCACTTTAACGCGAGCGTCGCCAACACCATCTCCCATATTGTCGACTTTGGCGGAAACAGTACCATGGCGCTCGCCTGCCTGTGCGCGGCGCTGTTCTCCATCGTCGTCTACGGCGCCACAGCGTCGCGTTTTGGCATCCCCACCTCGCAAAGCCACAGCCTTATCGCCGGCCTGACCGGTGCCGCTATCGCCCTCGGCGGTGCGAGCAGCGTCAACGTCCACGAGTGGATGAAGGTCATCTACGGCCTGGCGCTCTCCATCGGCCTGGGCTTTGTCATGGGCTGGGTCCTGTGCAAGCTCGTCTCGATTCTTTTCGCCGCCGCCAACAGGCGACGTGCCAATGTCTTCTTTAAATACGCTCAGATCGCGAGCGCTGCGGCCATGAGCTTTATGCACGGCGCGCAGGATGGACAGAAGTTCATCGGCGTGCTCTTTTTAGGCGTGGCCTTTGCCAGCGGCCAGACGAGCGTCGGCGATGCCGGCATCCCCATCTGGATTATGCTGCTATGCTCGGCCACCATGGGCATCGGCACCAGCGTGGGCGGCGAGCGCATCATCAAGTCCGTTGGCCAGAGCATGGTCAAGCTCGAAAAGTACCAGGGCTTCTCCGCCGACCTGGCGGGCGCCGCGAACCTGCTGCTTGCCACCCTTACCGGTATCCCTGTGTCCTCCACCCACATCAAGACCTGCGCCATCATGGGCGTCGGCGCCGTCAAGCGCCTTTCGGCCATCAACTTCGGCGTCGTCAAGGACATGATGTTCACCTGGTTCTTCACCTTCCCCGCCTGCGGACTCATCAGCTTTGTCATGGCCAAGCTGTTCATGATGTTCATCTAGTCAAAACGAGCGTCCATCCGGACCGCAAAACTTCGCCCACCCGTCTTCGCCTCGAAAGGACCCACTCATGGCAAAGAAACCCGATTCGTTCTACTTTGACAACTACGTCGCCTGCGCCGACCTTGCCGTCCAGGCCGCCGAGCTGCTTACCAAGATTTTCGAGAACTTCGATCCCGCGAAGATTCACGATATGCTCGACAAGATGCACGCGATCGAGCATGCGGCCGACAAGAAGCACCATGAGCTTGAGGACGCCCTGCTCACGGCCTTTATCACCCCGCTTGAGCGCGAGGACCTGGATCTGATGAGCTGCTCGCTCGACACCGTGCTCGACCGTATCGAGGGCGTCGTGCAGCGCGTCTACTTCACCAACATCCAGAGCATCCATCCCGACGCCATCGTCATCGCCCACAAGGTGACCGACGCCTGCCGCGCCATGAAGGACCTGATGGTCGAGCTGCCTAACTACCGCAAGTCCAAGACGCTGCGCGAGCTCGTCATCCAGATCAACACCATCGAGTCCGAGGCCGACGAGCTCTATATCAACGCCATGCGTAACCTGCACGTTAACGGCAAGGACCCGCTCGAGGTCATCGCTTGGCGTGACGTGTACGCCTTCCTGGAGTACTGCGCCGACTGCTGCGAGAATGTGGCCGATGTCGTGGATTCGATTGTCATGAAGAACAGTTAATTGGGGGTACGTGTCCCGGCGGCGAAGGGCCGGCCACGGTTTGCTTTCTCACTCCGGCTGCTTTGCAGAGTCGTTCGAAAGTAAACCGTGGCCGGCCCTTCGCCTTACGTACCACCATTGGGAACTTTGGCTGATAGATTTAGCGCGATGGGGGTTTGCCTGAAGGGACCTATGGTACCCGTTCGGACACTTTGGCCCTTGATGAGCGTTTGGCTGATTGCTGCTTTGGGTACTGTTTGGGTTACTTTGGGTTTGTTTGATTTTTAATTGTTGGAGGGCTTGTATGTCTTATTTTGATCTGGCTCGGTCTCGGTATTCTTGTCGCGAGTTTGAGAATCGTTCTGTTGAGCAAGCTGTGGTGGATGCCATTGTTGAGGCTGGGCGTATTGCTCCTTCTGCTTGTAATAATCATCCAGCCCGTGTGATGGTGCTGGATACGCCTGAGCTGTTGGAGAAGGCTGCTGCTTGTCAGCCTCGGTTTGCTCGTGATGGGTCTATCTTTGGAGCTCCGCTTGTCTTCCTTATTTGCAGCGTTACCGATGATGCTTGGGTACGCCCGTATGACCAGATGAATTCCAGTGAAATCGATACGTCCATCGTGTGCGACCAGATGATGATGGAGGCCACCGAGCAGGGCCTGGGAACGTGCTGGGTATGCCATTTTAAGCCTGAGGTGGCACAGGAGCAGTTCAATCTGCCCAAGGGCGTCTATCCCTATCACATGCTCGTCTGTGGCTATCCCGCCGACCACATCGCCGATCCCGAGCATCGCGAGGCCCGCACTATTCCCCTCTCCAACTTCCTCCTCAAGTAGTTTTTAGACATACCTTAAAATCTACCTTTTACCACGCGCCCTTCGCCGAGTTCTGTCCTATCGCATGCAGAGCTCGGCGTTTTGTTTCCCAACCCGTATACAGCCACAAAAAAGGAGCCCGCAGGTGCGAGCTCCTCTTAAGGACACTAGATTGTAGCTCTGATGCTAGTCCAGGTCGTCGGCAGCAAAGTTGTCGATCGGGGCAAAGGGATCGGCCACGGGGACAACCGGGTCAGCGACGGGCAGCGGCTCGGCGGGAACAGTCACCGCAGGAGAAGCGGCAGAACCGACCGGCGTGGAGGCCATGAGGTCGCCCGGGAAGGAGTTCTGGGCATCGTCCATGAAGTGCTGGATGAGCTTGAGATACTCGGCCTTGAACTCCTCACGGGAAGCCTTGAGACGATCGATCTCCTCGAGCTCGGCCTGCTTTTCGGTCAGAGCCTGGCGGATAACCTCGCGGGCCTTGGCGTCAGCCTCGTTGCGGATACGCTCAGCATTCTCGTTGGCATCGTTGACGATGGTCTCAGCGGTCTGCTGGGCAGCGATCAGGGCAGCGGAAATCTGGCGCTCCTGAGCGGAGAAGTCAGGGGCGGGAGCAGCCACGGGGGCGGCAGGAACGGCTTGGGCGGTGGCATCCTGAGCCTGGGCAAGCTGAGCCTGCGCATCGGCAAGCTGCTGCTCGGTAGCAGTCAGACGACCCTTAAGGTCGACGATCTTAGCGAGCATAGCGTCAACCTCGGAGGACAGTGTCTCCAAGAAGACGTCGACCTCGGCAGGATCGTAGCCACGCTTGGCCTCAGAGAAAGTCTGAGCCTGGATGTCTGCAGGGGTAATAGCCATAACAAGTCTCCTTTTTCATCGCCTCGGCGCTACACGCCCGACGTAAGTTACTAAGTCAGTTCTACACGAGTATACCTATAAGAAGCTGCAGAACCAGCCTCTGCACCAACTGTAACGCAATAATCGCAACGACCGGCGAAAAATCGATACCGCCCATCGGCGGGATGAAACGACGGAACAGGTTGAGCCACGGACCGCACACGCTATCAAGCACCGCGGCAATATCCTGAAGCAAACCACCCTGCTTCATGGGAATCCACGTCATAAAGCAGTAGACGACAATGAGCGTGGAATAGAAGTTGAACAGCGTGTTGACCAGCTGGACGATAGTGTAGATGTTGATGGGAATCTCCTCGTCTTGTCTTTACTTAAGGTAGCCGTCGGCACGAAGCTTCTTGAGATCGGAATCTTTGACCTCGCAACCGGCGGGCAGCACCATGAACACGCGGTCGCCTACCTCCTTGACCGTGGCGCCCAGACCGCAGGCAAAGCCGTAAGAGAAGTCCAAGACGCGCTTGGCAACTTCGGTGCGTACGCCCACAAAAATCAGTGCGACAGGCTGCTTGGTGCGAACGCGGCGCACCACGGTCTCCACGTCGTCATAGCTCTCGGGGCGCAGAACATAGGCCGGCAGCTGCGGCGTGGCGTTGATGATATTGCTCGCATAGGCCGAGGCATCGCTCGGTGCAGGCGTGGGCGCAGCGGCGGCACGGGCGCGGGTGTTCTCGGCGTAGCTCGACGGCGTGTCATAGGCACCAGGACGATAACCGCTCGCAACGCTGTCCTGCGAGCGCGAAGGCGGGTTATACGTCGTGGCATGGCGAGAGTCATCGCCGACCAGCTGACCGGAGCGCGTATACACGGCAACCGACTCAGCTTCACCACGGCGCGTCTGACCAAGCAGGCCGTTGCTCGGCTCATCTTGGGTGTAGAAGCCCTCGCCCGAAGCACCGCTGTAGCCGTTGTCCTGATAACCATCGTCATAGCCGTCATCGTAGCCGTAGTCGTCGTCCTGGCCATAACCCTGGTCGTAACCCTGCTGGCCGCCCAGGTGCATCTTATTTTTAATCTCGTCAAGGAAGCCCATGGTTGTGTCCTCTCGCGGTTTAGTGCAGGCGCCCCGATAATCAGTGCGCACTTCAGAGCCTTATTTTACTGCAAACTCCGGGCTAAATACTACCCTGCCCAGGCGAACGAGCGTAGAGCCCTCCTCAAGGGCAGGCTCAAAGTCCTCGCTCATGCCGCAGGAAAGCTCAGGCAGGTTCAAATCGGGATGTGCCGCCTCCAGCTCATCCCTCAGCTCACGAAGCCCCGCAAAGGTGCGGCGTGCCACATCCTTATTCCCCCGGGGCGCCATAGTCATAAGCCCCTGCACGCAAATTCCCTCAAGCTCCGCAAGCTCACCCGCGGCGGCGCGAATCTCATCGGGCGAAAAGCCTCCCTTCGACTCCTCACCACTCACATTGACCTCAATGAGCACACGCTGGGGGCCGGCGAGCTCGCCTGCCTTAATCTTGCGGACAGCACGGCTCGAGATCGCCTGCGCCAGATGCAGCGAACCCACCGAGTGAATCAGCTCGGCTGAGCCCAGCACCGCATTGATCTTATTGGTCTGCAGGTTGCCGATCATATCGAAGCGCACCTCGGGCAACTCCGGATGCTCCGCCAGACCCGTGAGCTTGCGAACCAGCTCCTGCGGGCGGTTCTCGGCAAAATGGCGATACCCCGCCTGGATGGCAGCAACAGTCTCATCGACACCAACGGTCTTGGACACGGCAATGAGGCGCGCGTCGTCGTGGGGGCGGCCCGCGTGATCGAGCGCCGCATAAAAACGTTCCAGAATCTGCTCGCGGCGAGCGCGCATCAAGTCCAAATAGTTATCCATTGCCAATCGCCTCCGCTGACAGCCAAACAAGTAGTCCCATGCTAACGCAAGAGCGCGGCCCCGCATGTGCAAGGCCGCGCTCACTTAGGTATTTACAATCTTTCGACGAACGGGGCTAGTTACTCCTCGTCGTCCTCGCCATCGTCCTCGTCCTCAAGATGATCGAGCAGGTAGCGAAGACCCTCGCTGAGCTCGTTGGCGGGCACCTTGGCAACGTAGTGCGCGTCGACGGCGGGCCTCATGATAACACCCTCGCCCGAAGGCACGCGCATGCTCTCGAGCTCATCCTCGTCCACACGGGCGATATCGCCGGCGTTCATGCGCTGACCAGTCAACAGGAAGGTCAGACGGCAAGCGGCATCGATGGAAATCGAAGCGATGCGATCGAGATAGCGCGAAACCATGATGGCGCGGCGCAGGTCGTCATAGTTGCCGTCGTCGTCCATAAAGTCGCCCGTATCCATACGGTTAAAGGTGCGGAAGAACTTCTCGTAGGCGGCGTGCACTGGCTCGTCCTCGACGGCCAGGTTGCAGATGATGGACATGTCATTGGTAACGAGCGCAGAAAGCGAAGAGCCCAGCACCTGGTAAACAGCTTCGGCCTCGGCCTCAACCGTACCGACGAGCTCCTGGGGCAGCGAGATGTCGGCCTTGACCATGTGACGCGTGGCGCGGCAGATCTGGCGAACCTTATCGGTCATGCGCTGCAGGTTAAAGTCGACGTAGATAATCGTCTGCAGCAAGCGGAAGTCGGAGGCGACCGGCGACTGCGTGGCGATCAGGTTGTAGCACACGGCCTCCAAGTTGGCGCAGCGCGCGTCAATCGAAAGCGTGCGCTTCTTGGTCTTGGTGGCGAGCTTGCGGTCGTCGGTCACATAGGCCTTAACGGCATCGTGGAGGGCCAGATCGACGGCCTCGTAGATGCTCAGCATCTCGTGGCGGGCCTCGATGAGCTGACGGGAAAACAGTTTACGCATGGTTCACTCCAATCAGTTGGGTGCGGTCATGCCGCCCGCACAGTGAATACGCACCGGACCAGGTCCGATCGGCTTGGGACTAGTCGCACCGATCAGCCAAAGCGGCCGGTGATATAGTCTTCCGTCCGCGAGTCCACCGGGCTGGTGAAGATCGCGTCGGTTTGACCATACTCGATGAGCGTGGCAGGCTCACCGGCAACTTCCTGCAAGAAGAATGCGGTGTAGTCGCTGATACGAGCTGCCTGCTGCATTGAATGCGTGACGATGATGATCGTCATCTCGGGCGCCAGCTCGGCCATCAAATCCTCGACCTTAGAGACGGACGTGGGGTCGATGGCGGAGCAGGGCTCGTCCATCAGGAGGACATCGGGTTGCACCGCAAGCACGCGCGCGATGCACAGACGCTGCTGCTGACCGCCCGAGAGCGCCAAACCATCCTTGTTGAGCTGATTAGATACCTCTTTCCAGAGGTTGGCGCGCTTGAGCGATTCTTCCACGATGTCATCGAGGTCGCTTTTGCTAGTCACGCCCTGCAGACGAGGGCCAAAGGCGACATTATCGTAGATGGATTTGGGAAACGGGTTGGGCTGCTGAAAAATCATGCCCACGCGGCGACGGAGGTCGACCGGGTCGACGCCCTCGGCATAGATATCGTTGCCGTCGAGCGTCATGGTGCCCTCGACGCGCGTACCCTCGATCAGGTCATTCATGCGGTTGATGCAGCGCAAAAACGTCGACTTACCGCAGCCCGAAGGGCCAATGAAGGAGGTGATGGCGTTTTTGGCGATGTTGAGGTCGAGCCCCGTTAGCGCATGAAAGTCACCGTACCAAAAGTTGAAATCCTTGGCCGTAATGGCCGCTTGCTCCAGCGTGGGAGCGGACTGATAAACGGACATGGGACTCCTTAACTAGCGACGCTTGCGCGACAGGAAGCGCGCAAACAGGTTGAAGGCCAGAATGATCACCATCAGCAAGAGCGCGGTGCCGTAGGCTGCGTTCATGTTGATGCCGTCGTTGGCAAGCAGGTACAGGTGAACGGTCATGGGGCGGCCGGAATCGAGCGGCGAGATAGGTAGATTGATGGCCTGGCCCATGGTGTAGAGCACCACGGCGGTCTCGCCAATGGCACGGCCGATGGCAAGGACAATGCCCGTGGCAATACGGCCAAAGGCAGAAGGAAGCACGATCTTGGAGACAACCTGCCACTTGGTGGCGCCCAGGCCATACGCGCCCCAACGGATATAGCGCGGAACGGCGCGAATGGCCTCTTCGGTGGTGCGCATGACGATGGGAAGCATCAAGAGCGCGAGCGCCAGAGCGGCCGAGACCATCGAAAGGCCCAGACCCATAGCCTCGACAAACAAGGCGTAGCCAAACAGGCCCATAACGATGGAGGGCACCGAGGCCAAAGCGTCAGCAGCGTAGCGAATGAGCTCGACGATCTTGCCCTGCTTGGCGTACTCGGCCAGATAGACGGCTGCCAGCACAGCGATCGGCGTGCAGATAAGCATGGCGAGCGCCGTCACATAGACGGTCGAGACGATCGTGGGCCAAATACCGCCCTCGGCGTTGACGCCCTGGGGCCAACCGAAGATAAAGTCGAGCGAGATGTGTGGCAGGCCGTTGATGACCACGTAGGCGATGATAGCGACCAGCACCAGCGTGGTGATGTATGCCGCGGCACGGAACACGCCAAGCATGATCTTGTTGGACAGGTCCTTGTTGATGCGGCCCTTCTTGCCGTGGGAAAGGGCACGCTTGATGCGCTCGCGCGACGAGGTCGTATCGACCGTCGTGTCAACGGAATCGGACATAGCCTACCCCCTCTTCTTCTTGGAAATCAGACGGACGATGCCCACCAGCGTGGCGGAAATGATAAACAGGACCACGCCCATGCCGAACAGCGCCGAGCGATGCAGACCCGAGGAATAGCTCATGTCGAGCGCAATCTGGCTCGTGAGCGTCGAGATGGGGCTCGCAATGCTGTCGGGAATAACCGGGGCGTTACCCACGACCATGAGCACGGCCATGGTCTCGCCGATGGCACGGCCCATACCCAGCACGATGGCATCCACGATACCCAGCTTGGCGGCAGGTAACACGACCTTATAGATGGTCTGCCACTTGGTGGCGCCCATGGCATACGATGCCTCGCGAATGCCCATGGGAATGGAATTGAGGGCATCGATGGTGAGCGTGGTGATGGTAGGGACGATCATGATGGCAAGCACGAACCACGCCGTCAGCGCACCAAAACCAAGACCACCGGTCAGCTGCGCGATAAATGGACGGATGATGATCATGCCAAAGAAGCCATAGATGATAGAAGGGATGCCGGCCAACAGGTCAACGGCAGGGCTGATGAGCTTGCGCACGCGCTTGCTGGCGATCTCGACCAGATACACGGCCGTGCCCACGCCTAGGGGCACACCCATGGCGAGCGCACCGACGGTCACCAGACCCGAGCCGGCAAGCAGCGACACGATGCCGTAGTGACCCTCAGAGGGCGCCCACGTAAAGCTAAAGAAGTCCGCCAGACCGATGTCGGTAAAGACGGGCAGCGCCGAGTACGTGGTAAAGACAAAAATCAGGATGACGGTAACGACCGCCAAGAACGCGCAGGCAAAGAAGATCCACTGCAGCGCCTTCTCCTTGATATAGGTACTGCGCGATACGAGCGCCAGCTCGCGCTTCTTGGGCGTCTGAACATTCCGCTCAGTCTGGGAGTTTTCCTGTGCTTCCATGCTACTCACTCCCCTTCTCGTCGTTGGTGACGGGGATAAAGCCCGCCTCGCGAATCTGCTTGTCCATCTTTTCGGACGTCACGTAGTCGATGTAATCCTGCGCCTGCTGCGAAGGCGCACCCTTCACAAAGAAGTAAAGGTCGCGTGAGATGGGATAGCCGCCGCTCGCGACCGTCTTCTCGGACGCCTCAACATGATTGACCGAGACGGCCTTGACCGAGGTCTTGGCGTTGAGGCTATCGACGAAGCCCAGCGAAATGTAGCCAATGGCACCGCGCGAACGAGATACCACGTCGCGCACCTGGCCCGTGCCCGAAAGAACGGCGGAGCGGCGATCGAACGGGGTGCCGTCCATCACGATGGTGCGAAAGGCCTCACGCGTGCCGGACGCCTCATCTCGGTTGATGACCTGAATCCCCAGGTCCTCGCCACCGACTTCTTTCCAGTTGGTGATCTTGCCGGCGTAAATATCGCGGAGCTGCTCGGTCGAGAGGTTATCGACCGGGTTATCGTCGTTCACGATGACCGCGATACCGTCGTGGGCAATGACGATGGGAGTCAGGCCCAAATCCTGTTCGTCGGCATTGAGTCCACGGGAGGAGCTGGCGATATCGGCCGTGCCAGCGCTGACGGCTTCGATGCCAGCGGAAGAACCCAAACCGGAAACGAGCACGTCGATGCCGGTCTCCTCCTTAAAGCCCTCTGCCGCAATCTCGGCGATAGGAAGGCAGGTCGTGGAGCCGGCCACAGTAATGGAAGAGGTAGAAGATCCCGAAGAACAGGCGCACAGCGTAAGCGTAAGCACAGCGGCGCTCAGGACCGATACGATCTTTCTCATAGCATCACGCCGATCGCGGCATGGCGCCCACAGGTGCCGTCCTCGTTACGGTAGGAATAAAAGCGGTCGTTCTGACGCACGGTCGAAAGCTGGGTATCCACGATATTATCCGCGTCGACACCGACATCTACCAGCGCCTCGCAAATGGCAGCGGAAAGATCGAGCATGCGAGAGGTACTCGCATCGATCCAAGAGAACTCGGCGGCAAAGCGATCCATGAGCTCCTGGGAAACCTCGTACTCGTCACCCAGGATATGGGGCCCGATATAGGCGGAAACGTCGCTCGCATCGCAGCCGGCAGCATCGCAAAGCGCCTGGCACGCCTTGGCAGAAATACGTGCAATCGTGCCCTTCCAACCGGAGTGCACCACGGCAAATCCGCTGGGGGCCACCAGCACCACGGGAACGCAGTCGGCAAAGCAGAGCAGCACGGGCACGTCATGGGCCGTACAGACGATGGCGTCGCAGCCCTCGGCAATCTGCTCGCGAACAGCCTCAAGATCGTCGGCGCCGTTCGAAGTCACCGTAACGATATGGTCACCATGTACCTGATTGGGCACGAGCAGATTATGCTCGCACTCAGTGGCGCCCATAGCTTCGAGCGCTCGACGACGATTTTCTTGAACAGCAAAGGGGTCATCGCCTACATGCGAGCCCAGGTTGAGCGAGGAGTACGCATCTTCAGAAACGCCACCGGCGCGCTCGGTAAAGGCAAAGCGGACATCGGATGTCGCGCCCTCCACCAACGTAACTCCATCATGGTCGACACGCGAAACGTTGTCCGCACGTGCTGCCATACTAAAGCCTCCTAATAACACAAGTACCGCGGCGTCGCCGCGCAGTCCGCGTTTATACGGCTGTCATACTTCCTTAAAAGGATACCCGCAGCGGTAGGGACCAAACGTAAAGGGAACGTAAGGAGATTGGAGGCTTTCGTTTACAAACGAGAAACAAAACGGGGTGCATCCGAATGGACACACCCCGTGCAGGTCGTTGAGAAAAACGAACTAGAAGCTACCGCGCTTTAGGAAGTCGGGAAGCTCGAACTGGTCGTTGCCAAAGTTGGGCAGCTCGGTACCACCGACGTTGCGGGTCGGAGCGGCCTGAGCCGGGCTGGCAGCCGGAGCGGTGCGCTGCGGCTCAGCGGAGGCAGCGGCCTTGCTCTGAGACTGCTGAGCAGCAAAAAGCTCATCCTGACGGTTGACGTTGGAGTCGGAGAAGCCCGTAGCGATGACGGTGATACGCACCTGATCGCCCAGGGACTCGTCGACAACGGTACCGAAGATGATGTTGGCCTCGGGGTCGACGGCGTTGGCGACAACGTCGGCGGCGTCGCTGATCTCCTGGATGCCCAGGTCCTTGGAACCGGCGATGGAGAGCAGCACGCGCGTGGCACCATCGATGGAGCTCTCGAGCAGCGGGCTGGAGATGGCCTGCTGGGCAGCGTCGACGGCACGAGTATCCCCAGAAGAGGTACCGATACCCATCATGGCGGTACCGGCCTGCTTCATGATGGTCTTAACATCGGCGAAGTCCAGGTTGATGATACCGGGGACGGTGATGAGGTCGGTGATGCCCTGGGTGCCCTGGGAAAGGACGCCATCGGCAATCGCGAAGGCCTCGAGCATGGTGGTCTTCTTCTCGGCGATGTCGAGCAGCTTATCGTTAGGAATGACGATCATGGTGTCGACGCAATCGGAGAGGGTCTTGATGCCCTCCTCGGCGCTCTTCTTACGCTTGCGGCCCTCGAAGGTGAAGGGCTTGGTCACGACGGCGACGGTCAGTGCGCCGACCTCGTTCATCGCGATATCGGCAACGATGGGAGCAGCGCCGGTACCGGTGCCGCCGCCCTCGCCGCAGGTGATAAACACCATGTCGGCGCCAGCGAGCGCCTCGGCGATGTCGTCGCGGGACTCATCGGCAGCCTTGCGGCCAACCTCGGGATTGGCGCCGGCGCCCAGGCCGCGGGTAAGGTCGGTGCCGATGTGCACCTTGATATCGGCATCAGAGATCGCGAGTGCCTGAGCATCGGTGTTGATGGCAACAAACTCGACGCCGCGGATGCCCTCTTCGATCATTCGATTGACCGCGTTGGTACCGCCGCCGCCGACGCCGACCACCTTAATGACGGCAAGGTAGTTGTTGATCTCTGTCTCGTGCATGTCGGTCCTCCGAACAAAGGTTATAGCCATAGCATGGGTCGACCCCTGCGCACATTAACCTTCAGGTTGAAAGTAAATGCAAAGGTAAACCGTATTATGTTTGCACATTATGAACGTATCAGTCAAATAATTGACCGTGAAAACCAAACAAACCAGATAAACGGCGTGGTATGGCCCCTCAACAAAGCATCAACCAGCGCTACGAGGTCGGAGCATTCCTAAATGTGTAGTTGCCCGGAGAGCGCACATTGATATACGTTACGCCCTCTACCTGCGAAAGCAACTTGGTGACTACGCGTTCCTTCTTGGCGATATCGTCCGAATCGCCCAGCGACACCTCAATGCCGTTATTGAGGTTTGCCGAGATGGCTTCGACCGAAGGCGTGGAAATATCCTTGACTTGTCCCAAGAACTCGCTCGAAAAACCACGCACATAATCCAGGCCGGCCTTAACGGCTTTGGAGTTCACCGCCTGGCCGGAAACCGGAGCGACATCCGCCGAGACATCAGTCAATAACACCGCGCCATAATGCTTGGCGAGCGCCAGCGCGGCATCGATTCCGGTCAAGGTATTTGAGCCCTGCCCTGTCGTGATGACGTTGCCCTGGTCGTCCACTTCGACCGACGTCGACAGCGGGGCGATCCAGGTGTCATCGTCTCCGATAGCCCAGGCAAGGTCGTCGGAGCTGATATACGCAATGGCGATAACTTTACGCTCCGTCGGCGTGATGATAAGCGTATGGGGAAACTGGCGCTGGACATCCACGCCCGAAACCCACGGGTTCTGCTTGAGATCCTCGGTAATCTGGTCGGGATCGACGTTAAAAAGCGACGTTCCCTCGGGCAAGTCGATCAGCTGGATAGCATCGTGCTTCGTCACATGCTCGCTGCCTTGAATCTGAATATCAGTGGCAGTAAACAGTCCAGAGTTGATCACCACGATGGCCACGACGACGAGCACGGCCAAGACGGCCAGAACGCCGCCCACGATTTTGCCTTTGCCTGTAACGACAGAAGCGGCATCTGATGTTTTATTTGCCATCGCTCCAAGTGAAGATAACGGGTTGAAACCTTTTTTACTCGAAGGCTTCTTGGCGGTAGCCGGCACCGATGTCAGCGAGCGCGGTTTCGATGCGCCCAGCGTGAGACCTGGACGCGCCGCTTTAGTTCCCGTCGAGGGCTTGGGAGCTGCCATGGGACGGGCAGGCTTGGCGCCCATAACAGGCTTTGACGTCACCGAGGGACGCGAGGACTTTTTTGCGGCCGGACGATTACCGAGCTGCGAGCCGACGACCGGACGACTGGTCTGTCGAGCATGCCCGACAGACTTAGAGTGCGCGACGGTATTGCGTTGAGGTTTGGCAGGCGCGCCGGAACGCCCTCCGGCGCGGCGGAAGGTGGGTTTCGATGCTCTAGAAGCCGAGGAATTTAACTTCCGGTCTGAGCTCGATGCCATACGCCTCCCTCACCTTTCCGTGCACATGTCTGATAACCGCGGCAACGTCATCGGCCGAGGCAGTTCCGTTATTAACGATAAAATTAGCGTGAACGGGCGAAACTTCCGCGCCGCCAATCGAAAAACCCTTTAATCCACAATCCTCGATAAGCTTGCCCACACTCGCATCGGGCGGGTTGCGAAAGACAGACCCGCAGGATGCGCGACCCATGGGCTGCGTACGCTTGCGCCTTGTAAGGTACCGCTCCATGCGCTCGCGAATGTCGGCCTTGGGCGCCGGTTTAAGCTTGAGCACGCACTCGAGGATGATCTCATTGCGGGGAAGGCTACATTCGCGGTAGCCCCAAGAGATCTCGGACCCCGCATAATGCTTGATACCGGATGCCGGGTCAAACGTTACGACATCCTCAACCAGCGAGCCAATCCACTCGGTCCGCGTGCCGGCATTCATAGATATCGCACCGCCGACCGAACCAGGAATGCCAACGGCAAACTCAAGGCCCGAGAGGCTACGCGACAGGGCATCGTTGACCAGGCGCGCAAACATCACGCCCGCACCGACCGTCAGCGTACAACCGTCATCGGCAACAACCGTGCGCTGGAACTCACGTCCGAGCGAAATGACGGCACCGCGATAACCGCCATCGGCAACCAGCAGATTGGAGCCCTTGCCGATGATGACCCACGGCACCTGCTCGCGATCGAGCACCGCCACGGCGCGGCGGAGGGCATGATAGCTATGGCACGTCACAAAGAGGTCGGCCTTGCCGCCGATACGATAGCTCGTATGACGCGCAAGGCGCTCGTCCTCGATCACATCCGTGTCGATCATGCCCGAGAGCGCCATGACGGCGTTAAACAGACCCATTAGACTTAAGCGTCTTTCTTGGCAGTCAGATACTCAATGAACTCGGGACCGACGGTCGTAACGTCGCCGGCACCCATGGTGAGCAGCAGGTCGCCCTCGCCCACCATCTGCTCGAGCTCCTGATTGAGCTCAAGACGGCTGGAGCAGTACACGACCTCCTTGCCAGGATGCTTGGCGCGCACGGTATCGGCAAGCATCTTAGAGGTGACACCCGGAATGGGCATCTCGCCAGCCGAGAACACATCAATCAGCAGCAGTTTATCGGCATTGGCAAATGCATCGGCAAAGTCGTCGCACAGGGCCTGCAGGCGCGAATAGCGGTGCGGCTGGAACACGACATCGACGTGCTTGTAGCCCAGCGAAGAAGCGGCAGCAAGCGTCGCCTTGATCTCGGTGGGGTGATGGCCGTAATCATCGACCACGGTGATGCCATCGATATCGCCCACGTGGGTAAAGCGACGGCGGACGCCCTCAAAGCTCGAGAGCGCCTTGGCGGCGGCGTCGATGTCAAGGCCCAGGACATGGGCGACGGTGAGCACCGCCGTGGCGTTGAGCATGTTGTGGCGACCGGGGTTGCTCTTGATCTCCACAGCGTGCTCAGTGCCGTCCTCAAAGCGAACGATAAAGTCACTCTGGATGCCCTTGACATCCGGGTGCACGCAGACGATGTCGTTGCTCTCGGCAAAGCCGTAGGAAAGCACGTGACGGCCCGTCGACTTGGCGAGCTCGACCAGATGCGGGTCCTCACCACAGACGATGACGGTGCCGTCCTCGCCCACCAGGCTCATGAATTTGGCGAAAGTTGCCTCGATCTCCTCGATACCCGAGTAGTGATCGAGGTGGTCGGCCTCGACGTTGGTCACAATGACTACGTTGGGGTTCAGGAACAGGAAGGAGCTGTCGGACTCGTCGGCCTCGGCGACAAAGTAGTCGCCCGAGCCGTTCTTGCCGTTCGTGTCATAGCCCTCGACGATGCCGCCGATCAAGAAGCTCGGATCCAGACCCATGCGGTCGAGCATGGTGGCGCACATCGAAGACGTGGTGGTCTTGCCATGCGTGCCGGCAACAGCGACGGTAGTGTAGCCGTGGCCCAAAGCAGAGAGCATCTTGGCACGGGGCCACACGGGAATGCCCAGCTCGCGAGCGCGCACGAGCTCAGGGTTGGACTCCGGAATAGCGGTGGAGACAACAACCACGTCGGGCTTGACCTCGTCGATCGTGGCTGCCTCATGGCCCACATGCACCTTCACACCAGCGCGTGTAAGCTGGCGGATATAACGTGATGTCTTAAGGTCGGAGCCGGTAACGGCATAACCGCGCTCGTGCAGAACGAGGGCGATGCCGCTCATGCCGGCGCCGCCGATACCGATAAAGTGGGCGCTCTTAAACTCGGGCGCGGAGGTTGCAGTCTGGGAATCAGCCATGTGCTCGTGTACTCCTTGCGTAAACACTGCCTGTAACCCGTTAACTGTACCGCACCTACCGCATCAGCGCGAGGGCGACCGACGATATCCCGTCTAACTAACGCAAACCCTCTACCGCATCGGCCAGAAGAGCGGCGGCCCTATCCTGAGCCAGACCACGCGCCGCCTGACGCATGACGTCGCGCTCTGCCGCGTCATCGACCAGGTGCAGCAGCTCATCGGCAAAGGCAGAACCGTCGATATCGGCATCGGCACAGAGCACGCCGGCCCCGGCGTCGACCAGATAACGGGCATTGGTGGTTTGGTGGTCGGCCGTCGCATGCGGATACGGCACGAGTATCGAGGGCACGGCGAGCGCAGCGATCTCGGCCACGCTCGATGCACCCGAACGCGAGAGCACCAAATCGGCAGCAGCCAGCATATCGCCCATGTTGTCGATGTAAGGCTGGACGCGGTAACGCTTCGCCTCCTCGGGCGTCAGCGCCAAAGCGCGCTCGGTCTCCTCAAAGCCGTCGGCACCCGTCGAATGCAACACATAGAGGTTCTTGCGCGAAAGCAGCTCGTTTTTGAGCGAAACCGCGCGCTCGTTGAGGTGCTGGGCGCCAAGTGAACCGCCAAAGACGAGCAGCAGCGTAGCGTCCTTGGGAACGCCAAGTGCCTTGCGGCCGCGAGCGCGATCGCCCTCGATCACCGAGCGACGTACGGGGTTGCCAGTCATGAGCACGTGGTCAGGGTCACCTTCGCGCTCAAAGACCGAGCGCGCTGCCGGCACCGAGATGCACACGCGAGCGGCGTGGGAGTTCATCATCTTGTTGGCCAGGCCCGGAACAGAGTTCTGCTCATGTAGCAGATACGGAACGCCTGCGCCCTTGCACCACCCCAGCAGCGGAACCTCGACATAGGCACCAAAACCGATGGCAGCATCGGGCTTGCCGACCTTTGAGAAATGGCTGGCGAGCGCACGCTTGGCCTTGTTGACACGCCACAGCGAGGTCAGCGCCGTCCAGGGACGGGAGCGGTCGAAGCCCGTGACCGTAATGGGCACAAAATCAAACCCAGCCTCGGGGACCAGACGACCCTCGAGCTTGCGCGACTGGCCCACGAACACAACGTGGTGGCCACGGTCATGCAGCTCCTCGGCCAAAGCGAGCGCGGGGTTAATGTGTCCTGCCGTGCCGCCGGCTGCAATAGCAACGGTCATCTTATCGGTCATGGTAGTCCCTTCGTACACGCGGTCCCTGGTCGTCGGTGCGCAAACGCGCCGACGGGTCCGAGTTCAAATCGATTCGATTATATCCGCCGCCCGCGCTGCGAGGGCTGGGGCGCTGCGGACGACCTTGCGGCGCCGTCCGCGGACGTGGACGAGCTGCCGGCTCGGTCGCAGAGCCATCCAGAACGGTAAAGCCGTTACGCGAAGATCGCTCGCCGCGTACGTGGGGCACGCCGGCGGTACTCTCATCCATAACGGCAAAGCTCTCGCGGCGACGGTCGTACTCATCGCGACGGGCGCTCTCGTACGAAACGCGCAGGATCAGACCGGCAAGCATGAGCGACACGATAATCGACGAACCGCCGTAGCTAATAAACGGCAACGGTTTGCCCGTCATGGGAAACACGTTGAGGATGCCAAGCGCGTTAATGAAAAACTGCACCGCGAGAATGACCGCGGAGCCAGACGCCATGAGCGCGCCCCGACGATCGGTCGCCTGCTCGGCAATGCGAAACGCCGAGTAGATCAGCATCGCAAACACCAAGAAGAACAGCACGGTTCCGACAAAACCGACTTCCTCGCCAATGATGGCCAGGATGTAGTCATTGTGCGCCTCGGGCAGATACGAGTACTTCATGGTTGAGTTGCCGATGCCACGGCCGAACAGACCGCCCGAGGCAAAGGCCATGATGGCAAGCGTGGCCTGATAGCCGTCACCATACTCGTCGGCCCAAGGGTTCAAGGCAACCTGAATACGCACCATACGGTACGGCTCTGCGACAAGCGCAATCACGATCACGAGAATGCCGAAGATTAGCACGCCGATGATAAATCTGGGGTCGAGACCCGCAAACAACGCCATGCACATAAGGGTCAACAGGATGATCAGGACAGTACCGAAATCGGGCTGGATAAAGATCAGAAAGAGCGAAATACCCAGGTAGATGCCCATCTTGCGAAGGAATTCGTTGATGTTGCCACCGGGCGAAAAGAAGCGATCAAGCATGATGGCCGAATACGCAATGGCAAATGGCTTTAAAAACTCGGAAGGCTGGAACTGAATACCGGCGATGTTGAGCCAGCGCGTGGCGCCACGGCTGCCGCTGCCCACCAAGAACACCAGAAGCAGTAGCCCTATCATGCCGATAAGGAAGATCCTGAGCACATCCTCCCCAAACCAGCTGTCCGGCAAAACGCGCACGATGGCAATCAGCGCCAGAACACCGACCACGGCAAACGCGGCCTGTCGACCCAGAAAAAACGTCGCCGAGCCATTCTCGTGCAGCGCCTCGACCGAAGACGCCGAGTACACCATCAGCAGGCCAAAGCACACCAAAGTAAACAGGCAGGCCATGAATATCAAACGGGGGCGCATGATACGGGCGGGAACGCCGGCAATATAGCGTTCGCTAAACGACTGCCCGCCGCGGCCGGAACGCGGTGTTATGCGCCGCGAGGAAGCACGGTCCGAGTCGGGCCTCCTCATACCTTGTCGGGGGCTCTCCTCTCTCACCGCAACCCCTATTCCATTTGTGATTTCGCTGCAGCGGCAAGCTGGGCCACGTAGTCCTTAAACACGCGGCCGCGCTCCTCATAGCCCGAGAACTCATCGAACGAAGAGCAGGCAGGAGAAAGTAAGATCACGTCACCACGGCTCGACAGCGAACGGGCGACGTCCACGGCGTCGCGTAGGTCATCCGCCTGGGCGATATCCACATCGCCATCGACATCGGCCTCGTCCATAGCGGCGGTGAAGCGCTCACGCGCATCGCCAAAGCAGACGACCGAGCGCACGTTGTCCATAACGAAGCGCGCGAAGTCCGTGAGCGGCGTGCCCTTATCGTGGCCGCCGAGCAGCAAGATCACATCGTCATCGGGAAATGCCGTCAGTGCCTTCTCGACCGCATCGGTGTTGGTCGCCTTGGAATCGTTGACGTAGCGCACGCCGTCAATCTCGCCACACGGCTCCACGCGGTGCTCGAGCGGCTGGAACGAGGCCAGACCGCGGCAGACGCCATCGACATCGGCACCGACTGCCAGGGCAGCCGTGGCAGCGCACAGGGCATTGATAACATTGTGATGGCCCGAGATCTTGAGCTCGGATGCAGCGATGAGCGGGGTCTCGACGCCCTTCAGGCGCACGACCATCTTGCCGTCGCGCACAAAGGCGGCATCCTCGCCCTCGGGCTCGTCAAAAGCGACCTTGCAGATGCGACGACCCGGCGTGTAGATGTACTCATCGAACTCGTGAATGCCGGCGTCTTCGACGTCGACAACCGCCAGATCGTCATCGACCATATTGTCAAACAGTTTGACCTTGGCAAGCGCGTAGTTCTTATGGCTCTTATGCCAGCCCAAGTGGTCGGGAGTGATGTTGAGCAGCACCGCCACGCGCGGGTGGAGCTCGGTGGTCGTAGCAATCTGATAGCTCGAGAGCTCAGCCACAAACCACTCGTTGTGGGCTCGGCCGTCAATCTCGTTGACCGGCGGCTCGCCGATGTTGCCGACAGCAACGCTGGCCTCGCCGGCAGCCTTGAGCAGATAATCGGTCAGCGACGTGGTGGTCGTTTTGCCGTTGGTGCCCGTGATGGCAATCCAGTTATCGGGCGACAGGCGATAGGCAAACTCGGGCTCACCCATAATCTGGGCGGCATGCTCGCGCCCGGCCTTAAAGAAGCCCGAGAACTCCGAGATGCCCGGGCACGTCACGCATACGTCATAGGCGCCCTCGACCTGTTCGGTCCCATAGACAAACGACGCACCAGCAGCCTCGAGCGCACGCGTGGCGTCATTGGGCTCAGAGGTGCCGCCGCCACACACGGTAACGGCACTTACGCGCTCGGGATGTGCCAGCGCCCAGCGGGCGACATCGAGACCGGATTTGCCCTGACCCAAAACGAGCAGGCTAAAGACATCAGCAAGAGGCATGAAAGACCACTATCCCAACTGGAAGAACAGGGCAAGGCCAACGGCACCAAAGGCCGCAGCGATAATCCAAAAACGGATGACGACCTTGGTCTCGGCCCAACCCTTCTTTTCGAAATGATGATGGATGGGCGCCATAAGGAAGACGCGCTTGTGCGTAAAGTGGAAGTAGACAACCTGAATCATGACCGAAAGGGTCTCAACGATAAACAGGCCGCCGATGATAAGGGAGACGACCTCGGTGTTGGTCATGATGGACGTGCAGGCAAACGCGGCGCCCAGGGCAAGCGAGCCGGTATCGCCCATAAAGATGCTCGCCGGATAGCAGTTGAACCACAGAAAGCCCAAGCAGGCACCGGCACACGCGGTGCAGAAGATGGACAGGTTCACGTCTCCGTGCAAAAACGCCATGGCAGCCATGGCGAGCATGGCGATCATGGAGGTGCCGCCAGCAAGACCGTCAAGGCCATCGGTCAGGTTCACGGCATTAGAAAGACCGGCAATCATCAGCCAGCAAAAGACAATATAGAGCCACGGGAACGAATAGCCGCAGATGGTGGTCGAAAGCACGCCAAGGTCGATCGTCAACCCACCGGGAAAACGAATCTCGGGGGCGACACCGCACCAGTTGACGGCAAGTACCGTAAAGGTGACACAGATAATGGTTAGGCCGATCATCTTGGCATGGGGCGTCAGACCGAGCGAGCGCCCATGCGTAACGGAGGTCAGGTCGTCGATCAGGCCCAGCACGCCGGTCGCCAGCGTGGCGAGCAGCACGAGTACGAGCTCGGTGGTGAGCTTGCCCATCAGCAGGCAGGTCAGCGAGATCGCGACGAGGATGACAACGCCACCCATGGTGGGCGTTCCCTGCTTAACCAAATGACGCTTGGGGCCGTCGGCACGAACCTGCTGGCCGATACCCTCGACCTTGAGCAGCTTGATCCACCACGGCATGAGCAGCAGCGCAATGGCTGCGGCGATGCCAAGCCCCAAAAAAGCCTGATACGTTGGATACGAGGGATTGCCGAACATGGGCTAGCACACACCTTCCACAAAGCGGTCGAGCTCAACAAAGCGGGAACCCTTGACCAGTACAACATCATGTTTTTCAAGCGCGCCGCCCATGCGTTCGAGCACCTGCTGATAATCGGAGAACACCTGGATGCGGTCCTCGTCCATACCCATCATGCGCGCGGCATCGGCCATAAGCTGGGCCAGCTCACCACCCACGCACGCCAGCATGTCGAGCTTCTTGGCGGCGGCATAGGCGCCCACGAGCTCATGCATGCGAGGAGCCTCATCGCCCATCTCGCCCATCTCGCCCAGAATCGCCATGCGAGACCCCGTGCACGAAAGCGAGCACAGCAGATCGAGGCCGGCTGCCATCGATTCGGCGCTGGCGTTATAGGAATCGTCGATGATGCGTGCACCGCTCTTGGCGCGCTTGATCTCCTGGCGGTGCCCGGTGATCGTGAGGCCCCTAAAGGCAGCATCGATCTGCTCGGGCGTCACGCCCAGGCGATAGGCAACCGCGGCGGCCTTAACGGCATTAGGAACGGACTGCACGCCGGGGATGGCAAGCATGGTATCGATTGTCTCGCCCTGACCAAAATCGAGCGTAAAGACCGGACGGCCCTCGTCATCAACGCGAACGTCGCGGGCGCGGACCTCATCATCGTCAGAGACACCGGCCAGCATCACGTCGATACCAGCAGGCTGGGCGAACGTATCGCGAATGAACGGCGTAAAATCGTCCTCGCCGCCCAAAACCAGCAGCGGCAAATAGTCGCCGGCGGCGCACATGCCCTGGACAATCTCGGCTTTAGCGCGGGCGATGTTCTCGCGGCTGCCCAAAATGCCGATATGAGAGGTGCCGATCTTGCTCACGATGGCAAGGTTGGGATTGGCGGACTGGGACAGGCGCTCGATCTCGTGGAAATGGTTCATGCCCATCTCGAGCACCAGGACCTCGGTATCGGCCGGAGCGGAAAGCACCGTGAGCGGCATGCCGATCAGGTTATTGAAATTGCCCTTGGTGGCCCAGACACGATAGCGCTTGGCGAGCACAGCGGCGAGAACGTCCTTGGTCGTCGTCTTGCCGATGGAACCGGTAATGCCAACGACCAGGCAGCCAAGCTCCAGGCGATACACGTGCGCCAAACGCAGCAGAAACTCCTCGGGATCATCGGTCAGCAAGATGGCACAGCCCTTGTCCTGCGCCAGCGAGACCAGCTCGGCCTCGGGCTCACGCGTCATCACGACGGCGCCGGCACCCGACTGGACGGCACGGGAAGCAAAATCATTGCCGTCGACGTTTTCACCGGGAAAGGCGACGAAAATCGTCCCTTCCTCGACCTGGCGCGAGTCGATAACGCACCCGCGGCATACCCGATCGACTTCTCCCGTCACGGTTCGGGCCCCTGTTGCGGCCGCGAGGTTGTTGACGGCGATCTCTATCATTGCAGCTCCCCTGTAAACCTAAATAATGCTATCGGCGTATTGTATCCCAGCGCCGCGCATGCGTGGTGCAGGGCATGTGAACACCCCTCATATGGGACAACAAACCACGCCCCAAAGATTGTAACCCCCTACTTCGTGTGCGGGATACCCAGCACGTCGAGCGCGTTGGCCATAATGGACTGGAACGGCACCGCAGCGGCATCTGAGCCGCTCGGCGTTCCGTCGAGCGTGATATAGCACAGCACCTTGGGCGATTGTGCCGGTGCAAAGCCCATAAAGGACGACATGTAGTTCTCCTTGAGGTAGCCGCCGTTCTCGTCGGCACGTTCGGCCGTACCGGTCTTACCCGCCACGTCATAGCCGTCAACCGCGCCGCCAACGCCCGTTCCCTCCGACACGACCGTCTGCATGCACGATGTCACCTGGGATGCGGCGTCCTCCGAAATCGCGCGCTCGCCTTCGCCCCAGTCCTTCTCGTCGCCTTTGCTGGACTTATAGAAGTGCGGGGTCATCATCACGCCGCCGTTGGCGATGCCGCCCACGGCACGTGCGATCTCAATCGACGAGACAGACAGCGCCTGTCCAAAGCTCATCGAGCCCAGCGTGGCGCCGTCATACTGGTCACGCTCCTTGACGATGCCCAGACTCTCGCCCGGAAAATCGACACCCGAGCTGTGACCGATGCCCCACTTGTCCACATAGGCGGCAAAGTCGTCGGCACCGATCTTGCGCCCCACCAGGACAAATCCCACGTTGGACGAACGGCGCATCATCTCGCGCACATCCATGGTCATGGCGTAGTCGCGCTTGTCGGCATCGGTGACGGTATCGTCGCCCACCTTGATGCTCGCCGGCACCTCAAACGACGTACTCGACCGCACGACGCCCAAGTCGAAGCCGGCGCCCGCCACGAGCGTCTTAAAGACCGAGCCGGGCTCGTAGGCGTCGGTGACCAGGCGCAGGTTCATATCCTCGGTCTTGGCGTTTTCCAAATTGGTCTGGTCGTAGGTCGGATACGAGCAGGCTGCCAAGATCTCGCCTGTCGTAGGATCGGTGACCAGCGCCGAGCCGTTCTTGGCCTTTGTCTTCTCGACAGCCTCTGCCAGGGCATCCTCGGCCGCACGCTGGATATTGACGTCGAGCGTCGTCACGATATCAACGCCGTCGACCGCAGCCACCTTTTTATAGGCACCGCCCGCGATATAGCTGCCGTCCCTCGCGCGCTCGCGTACGAGAGAACCGTTCGTGCCGGTCAGAAGCTTGTTGTATTGCTTTTCGAGACCCGTCAAGCCGTCGTTGTCTACATTCACTACACCCAGCACCTGCGATGCCAGATTGCCGTATGGATATACGCGCTTCATGGCCTGCTCAAAAAGCACGCCGGGCAGGTTCTTCTTCTCCAGCGCCGCAGCGTCGTCTTCGTCCACCTGGCGCTTGATATACACCCAGGTTCCATCGGACTCAACGAGCTTACGGCAGGTCTTTTTATCGATTCCAGTTGCCTTGACCAGCGCCGACACCGTCTTGTCAACATCCTCGACAAGCTGGGGGTTCACGGCGATGTTGCGACATTCGACCGACGACGCCAGCACGTTACCGTTGCGGTCGTAGATGGTGCCACGTTTGGCATAGAGGGTCTGCGCAAGCAGGCGGCGCGCATCGGCACGCTCGCGCAGTTTATCGGCTTCGACAATTTGATAGTCGGCAAGGCGAAAGACGCCCAAGCCCAAGCCAAGCCCAATGAAGCCCATGACGGCTTTGCGGCGAGGCAGAGGCGTGCCCGTGAGCCATTCGGTCGACGAACTCTTGCGCGACCTGGTGTTATGCACTTGAGGGCCGCCCGAGCCGCGAAGTCGCGACGCCGGGTCGTTGCCACGGGACTGCCCGGCGTTGTAAGATTGCCGACCCGTTCCTTGATAACCAGAACGTCCCCGCGACGAGGGACGTCCAGAACCGCGGCCCCCATCGGAACCGCGGCGATAGTCATTTGTCATACTCAGCTACCGTCTTGCTACTGAGCGGTCGCGGTCGCGTTGGCGCCCGCGGCTGCATCCTGCGAAAAGTCAAGTGTAACGCTCTCGCTGGGCTCCACCATGCCATAAGCGCCCGCAAGGTCGCGAATACGCGTGTCGGCGCCATAGACCGAATGCATGACCTCCAGGTCGGAGCTCTCATCGGTCGCCTTTTCGAGCGTGTTGGTAAGCTCGGCGTTGCTGTTGAGCACCTGGGCCGTAACGCCGGCGAGCGCCACGCGGGCGACGCCGATCGTCATGAAGATGGCCGCAATGATGCAAAACGTTTTAAGAACGCTCATGAAAACCGGGCTTACCGCCTGGTTTGCCTGACGGCCCGCGCCCGTGTAGACATCAAAGCGCGGCGTGCGCTGCTCACGGGGAGCAACGGGGGCCTGCGGCGTCTCACGATAGGCGGGCATGGCGTTCATATCATAGGCGAGTGCTGCGCTTGAAGTGTTGTAGCCCATGATATGCCGCCTCCCATCCCGAGTACGTTGGTAGTGTGTTTAAGCTTCGTTTATGGTGCGAGCGGGAGGTCCAATATCGCGCGGTCGTGCCTACAGACGCTGCGCCACGCGGATTTTGGCTGATCTCGCCCGAGGGTTGCGCTCAACCTCATCAGGCTGGGCAACCAAGGGTTTGCGGGTGATGACCTTGAGTATCGGCACGTTGCCGCACACGCACACCGGAATCTCCGGCGGACACGTGCACCCCTGGCTCATCTCCTTAAAGTGGTTCTTTACGATACGGTCCTCGAGCGAGTGATACGAGATGACGCAGATACGTCCGCCCGGGTTGAGCCACCTGGTGGCGGCATCAAGCCCTCGTTCGAGCACATCGAGCTCGTGATTGACCTCGATGCGAATGGCCTGGAAACTTTTCTTGGCCGGGTGTCCGCCATGCCGACGAGCGGCAGCCGGGATACCTGCCTTGATGATCTCGACAAATTGGCCGGTGGTTTCGATCGGTTCTTGCTCGCGGCGGCGCACGATCTCGCGCGCGATCTGCGAGGCGAACTTCTCTTCGCCGTAGACGCGTAGAATCCGGGCGAGGTCGTGTTCGTTATAGGTGTTGATGACCTCAGCTGCGTTTAAGGTGTTATTACCCGGATCCATCCGCATGTCCAATGGGGCGTCCTCGTTATACGAAAAGCCCCTGCCAGGGATATCGAGTTGCGGCGACGAAACGCCCAAATCGAACAGGAAGCCATCGACCCCGGGCACCTCGGCCGAGCAAAGCAGCTCGTCCAAGTCGCCGAAGTTGCCCTTCAGCAGCTGGTGCGGAACGCCGGGAACCTCGCGGTCCAGACGGGCGCCAGCGGCCTCGAGGGCCATGTCGTCCTGGTCGACGCCGAGCAAAAGGCCCGTCTCCCCCACCTGCGCGGCCATCTTTACCGAATGGCCGGCACCGCCAAGGGTGCAATCGCAGACAACGGAGCCGCTCTTTAGCCGCAGCGACTCAAGCACTTCGCCGAGCATGACAGGTTCATGCCGATATTCTTGTGTCAAGATCCCACGCTCCATCCGTTACCCGTGCCTTGCCCTTACGAGAAGAAGAGGTCCAGCAGGGCCTCATCGTCATCGTCCTCATCGGCCGCGGCGCGATCCCAAACCTCAAGGTGGTCGTAGTTGCCCACAACCGTGACCTCGCGGTCGAGGTTCGCCTGCTTGCGGAGAGACTCGGAAAGACCGATACGACCGGCGCTGTCCACGTCCATCGACGTGGTGCGCTTGTTGATCGCCCTCATGAGCTTCTGGTCATTAATGTCACGCGGGTTAAAACCCTCGTGGCCCTCACGACCCGCGAAGAGTCCTTCGACCCACTTATCGAAGGCCTCGGCAGAGAACACGTACAGAGCATCGACATCCAGGGCTTTGAACACGCGAACGTGCTCTCCAAGCTCCTCGCGAAGGGGTGCAGGCAGGGACAGACGACCTTTTGCATCGAGATTGCGCTCGTATGCACCAGTCATTCCCATGTGCGCCCTCCCCTCGGTTACTCAGATGGCACGTACGCGGGGAACCACCCCGCCTGTCGACGTCATTAATAATATGGGGAACCGCCCCATTTTTCAACACCTTTCCCCACGCCTTCCCCCACCCCGCCCCACCACTCCACCCACCATATATTGCAAAACACCCCCCAATCATATGTTCGAAAACACAATATGTTGTGTTTACAGCAACGGCGGGATGCCACCTGTGGCACCCCGCCTTTCAACCTCAACCTTCAAGTTGACCTTGAGGCGATTTTTGCGTCCCTTTACATGCCGTTCACATCGCCCCCAAACTCCCCCACCCAAGGCACATGCGGCCCACCACCGCGACGACAAGTGGCAAAAAATGGGACGGGCCCCAGATTGCCCATGCGCGCGCAAAAGCACGCCGCGGCAATCTGGGGCCCGTCCCCAAATACCTATAGATATGCAGGCCAGCGATGTGTTAACGATGTGCCAGCGGGTGCGCCGCCAGATAGACCTCGGTCAGTTGCGTACGATCGACATGCGTGTAGACCTGCGTGGTCGATATATCGGCATGTCCCAAGATCTCCTGTAGCACACGGAGGTCTGCACCGCCCGCAAGCATATGGGTGGCAAAGGAGTGACGCAGCGTATGGGGATGGAGTCCCACCAGCCCCACCTGGCGCCCGTAGCGCTCACAGATGGCATGGATGCCCTGGCGCGACAGACGGCGGCCGTTCTTATTTAAAAAGACCGCCGAGGTCTCGGTTCCGTGGGCATGGGCCGCCAAGCGAGAACGCCCCTCAGTTAAATAGAGCGTCAGAGCTCGCGCCGCGCTTCCCACCAGCGGGGACAGGCGTTCCTTTGAGCCCTTACCGCGAACGAGCACAAAGCCATCGTCGATATGGATATCGCCCACATCGAGCCCCACCAACTCGCTCACACGCAAGCCGCATCCGTAGAGCACTTCCAAGATGGCATGGTCGCGCAAGCCCATCTCGCCCTCGGGGAAGTCTTGATCGAGCAGCGCCGAGACATCCTCCACCGATAGATACTCCGGCAAACGCTCAGCCTTTTTAGGCAGGCGCAACGCCGCCGTTGGATTTTGGGCCACAGCCCCATCGCGCACCAAAAAGGCATGCAGACCCTTCACGGCCGCAAGCGCACGCTCCACCGAGGCATCGGAATAGCCCCCATCCCGACGGTCGGCGACAAAGCCCTCCACGACCTGACGGGTCACCTCTTCAAAAGACACAATACCCGCCCGCTCCAGATAGGCGCAGTACGTCGTCAGGTCACGTCGATAGGCCGCAATCGTGTTGCGCGCCAAACCCCGCTCGACCGCGAGGTAATCGAGATACTCCCCCGCCGCCACGGCGAGCGACGAGGGAGTAGCTTCGGTATGTTCTTTGTTCGCCGGCACCCTTAGTCCGTAGCGAGGTTCATGGGCGTCACCTGTAGGCGATCGACACCCTCGTGCTGACCGATCGAGGCACGCACGAACTCTCGGAACAGCGGCTGCGGGTTGGTCGGACGGCTCTTGAACTCGGGGTGAGCCTGGGTTGCCACATACCACGGATGCACGTCGCGCGGCAGCTCGACCATCTCGACCAGGCGCTCGTCGGGTGAGAGGCCAGAGATAACCAAGCCGGCGTCCTCGAGCTGGTCGCGGAAGGCGTTGTTAAACTCAAAGCGGTGACGGTGACGCTCGTAGACGAGATCCTCGCCATATGCCTCGCGAGCAAGGGTATCGGCGGCGAGCTTGCACGGATAGGCGCCCAGGCGCATGGTGCCGCCCTTCTCGGTCACGTCCTCCTGCGAGCTCATCAGATCGATGACGCTAAACGGGCCGTCCGGATCGAACTCAGAGGAGCTGGCGCCGGCAAGGCCGACGACGTTGCGGGCAAATTCGCACACGGCCACCTGCATACCCAGGCAAATGCCCAGATACGGAATTTTGTGCTCGCGGGCGAACTCGGCCGCGAGGATCTTGCCCTCCAGGGCGCGCTTGCCAAAGCCGCCGGGGACCAGGATGCCCGAGGCGTCGCCCAGAACCTCGGAGACGTTCTGCTCGTCGAGGCTCTCGCCATCGACCAGCTGGACGTCCACATGGCGATCGTAGAAGACGCCCGCGTGGTGCAGGGCCTCGATAACCGACAGGTAGGCATCGGGCAGCTGCGTATACTTGCCCACGACGGCGATCTTCACCTTGTCGGCGTGCTGGTTGGCATGGTTCTGCTTGCGCAGGAACTCGTTCCACTCACTCATGTCGCGCTCACGCGGATCGAGACCCAGACGCTCGCAAATGCGCAGGTCAAAGTCCTGCTCGGCGAGTAGCTGCGGAACGTCGTAGATGCTCGCGCAGTCCTCATTGGTAAAGACGCAGTCGGTGTCGACGTCGCAGAAGCTTGCGATCTTGCCGCGGATGGCATCGTCGATATGGTGGTCGGAACGCAGAACGATAATATCGGGCTGGATACCAAAGCTGCGGAGCTCCTTGACGGAGTGTTGCGTCGGCTTGGTCTTGACCTCGTGGGCGGCGGCGATATAGGGAACGAGCGACACGTGGATGTAGCAGACGTTCTCGGGGCCGGCCTCCTTGCGGTACTGGCGAATGGCCTCGACAAACGGCTGCGATTCAATGTCGCCGATGGTGCCACCCAACTCAGTGATGACCACATCGGAGCCGGTCTGCTCCTCAATACGACGGAACTTATCCTTAATGGCGTTCGTGACGTGCGGAATCACCTGCACGGTGCCGCCCAAAAAGTCGCCGCGACGCTCACGGGCGATTAGGCTTTTGTAGATGGCACCGGTCGTAAAGTTGGAATCGCGGGTCAGGTTCTCATCAATAAAGCGCTCGTAATGACCCAAGTCCAGGTCGGACTCGTAACCATCCTCGGTAACGAAGACCTCACCATGCTGGAACGGGCTCATGGTACCGGGGTCGACGTTCAGATACGGGTCGGCCTTCTGCATCGTTACTTTGTAGCCACGCGACTTGAGCAGACGGCCCAGCGAGGCCGCGGTGATACCCTTGCCCAGGGACGAAACCACGCCGCCGGTTACGAACACATGCTTGGTCATATTGAGTTACCTGCGCTTCCCGTAGAAGTTGTTTATCCACATCTTACGGGTCTTCATTGTAATACTCGCGCCGCGGACCGTTCGCAATTTTTCTCGCGTGCGATTGCATTTCTCAATCTTGAAACAAAACGCCGCCCGGTTTCCCAGGCGGCGTCGCTATGGCAAGGGTTACATGCTGCTATCGATCAGCAACCTCGTCCTCAAGCATTTCCTGAACGAGCATGCCGGTACGGACGCCCTCAAGATACCACTCGCCACGTTCGGTGAGGCAAATGCCATTTGCAAGCTGACCGCCGTCGTCGCTATAACGCGAGACGACATCAATCATGCCTTCGGAATCCAAGCGATCGATTGCGGCGCGGGCACGATACGGCGAAACCCCCACGCGCTCGGCAAGCGTTTTGCGCGAGAAACCATACGGCCCGCCATTGTCTTCGGTTTGCTGGTCGATCTCCATCAACACCAGCACCTCGACACGCTTCATATCGTTGACACTCGCACGACCCTTGCCCGCCATAGCAGCCTCCTCAAACCGAGCACGAGCATCTAACGCGCCGTGCGCGACCGACACACCTCACGATGGCAGGTAATATCCATCATGCGGCATCCCGCTAAGGATGAAACAGTTACGGTTATTGTATACCGCTCAAATTGTTTCTAGGCAGGTAAACAGCTATTTTTCGCCGAAATAGACGCTTTATTGATCAAAAAGCCGTACCGGGCGCTAACCCGATACGGCCAAAATGCAATGCAATTACCGCGGTGCTTCAAACTTAGCGATGGAAGAAACCGCGGCGCTCAAACTTGGGCTCGCAGCACACGTTGATGCCCAACTTGCGCAGTACCGTCTCGTCCGTCGGCGAGATAATCACGCTAAAGAAGGCATCGCAACCGCGCAGCTGCTCCAGGCCCGAAAGGACGCGAGCGGCCGTCTCACTCGTGGCCGAGGTGATCGACAGCGCCATAAGCGTCTCGTCGGTGTGGAGGCGCGGGTTTTTGCTGCCCAGGAAATGCGTCTTGAGCTTGCTGATGGGCTCGATCGCCTCATCGCTAATGACCTCGAGCTCAAGGTCGACGCCCGAGACATGCTTGAGGGCGTTCATAATGAGCGAACTTGCGGCGCCCAGGCGCGTGGAGGTCTTACCGGTCACCACGGAGCCATCGGGCATGACCATGGCACCCACGGGACCACCCGTCAGCTGCTCCCTGGTGAGGGCCGCCGAGCGCGCCGGTGAGTAGTTCTTATCGATGCCGGCTTTCTTCATAATAATCTTGAGACGGTCGACTTGCTCATCGCCCACGCCGGTACGGCGCACATTTTCGACCGCGGTAAAGTAGCGGCGGACGATCTCCATCTTGGAAGCGTCGCGGCAGGCATCGTCATCGGTGATGGCAAAACCGACCATATTGACGCCCATGTCCGTAGGGCTCTGGTAGGGGCTCTTGCCCAGGATCTTTTCCATCAGGGCACGGACTACCGGGAAGGCCTCGACGTCGCGGTTGTAGTTGACCGTGGTCTTGTTGTAGGCCTCCAGGTGGAAGGAGTCGATGATGTTGGCGTCATCGAGGTCTGCCGTGGCGGCCTCGTAGGCAATATTGACCGGATGCGTAAGGGGCAGATTCCAAACCGGGAAGGTCTCGAATTTGGCATAGCCGGCGGCCGTGCCATGCTTGTGCTCGTGATAGAGCTGAGACAGGCAAGTGGCGAGCTTGCCCGAGCCAGGGCCGGGCGCCGTCACGACAACGAGCGGTCGGGTGGTCTCGACAAACTCGTTCTTGCCATAGCCGTCGTCGGACACGATCAGATCGACATCGTGCGGATACCCCTCGATGGGATAGTGCAGCTTGGCGGGAATACCGAGCGCGTTCAGGCGGTTGCGGAACACATCGGCAGCGGGCTGTCCAGCGTACTGGGTGATGACCACGGCCGCGACAGCAAAGCCGTTGCCGCGGAACAGGTCAACCAGGCGCAGCACATCCTCGTCATAGGTAATGCCAAGGTCACCACGAGCCTTGTTTTTCTCGATGTGGTTCGCGTTGATCGCGATGATAACCTCGACATCGTCGGCGATGCTTTTGAGCATGCGGAACTTGCTGTCCGGCTCAAAACCCGGTAGCACGCGGCTGGCATGATAGTCATCGAACAGCTTGCCGCCAAACTCCAAATACAGCTTGCCGCCAAACTGCGAGATGCGCTCCTTAATGTGAGCAGCCTGCAGCTCGATATACTTCGCGTTGTCGAAACCCTGGCGCATGTATGGCTCCCGTCCCGTTTCGTAAATTAAGTTCCTACGCGATTATAACGGAGCCTGCCCTCCCCGATGCCCAGGCCATCAACAGGCACCAACCAAACACGCCATCGATAAGTTGCGGTGAAATAGCTCCTGTTTAACCCCTCAAGACGGCCAAACGGGAACTATTCCACCGCAACTTCCCCTTTTGGCGCAAAGTAACCTGACCCCTTTGCACCAACAGCAGAAACGTCGCGGGCAGAGAACGGACAGCGAACAGACACCAGAGCGAGCAAGCCGCCCCCTGCGCCAACAATGGCAGCGCCGCAGGTTGAGCATAAGTCAGCGAAAGCCCACCAGAGCGAGCAAGGTGACGTGAAAGAGGAGGGCATAGGCCTTTTGGCCATGCCCGACGATTGAACGTCAGATTGCCGCTCTGGCGGGCTTGCAGCGTCGAGTGGTTCCGGCGTTTGGTAAAACGCCGGAACACAAGAGCGCCCCCTCCCGCGCACGGAACGGGAGGGGGCCAAAGGTAGGAGTCTACCGGTGGGGTTACCCCACCGGACAGACGATGACCAGGTGATCCGTTATAGGATCGTCATGGTTTCCGTGGGGTACCCAGGGGGTACTTAGATCATCACGCAAGCGATGGTCAGGATGATGGCGCAGACGACGGAGAGAGCGACGATGAGCTTAAGAGCAAACTTGAGCCAGGTCGTCCACTCGATCTTAGCCAGAGCGAGACCGCCCATGATGGCACCAGAGGTCGGGGTGAACAGATTCACGACGCCGATGGCGGCGGAGAAGATCATGACCATGACCTCGGGCGAGAAGCCGAGCTTAACAGCCAGCGGTCCCATGATGGGCATGGAGACAGTAGCCATACCGGAGGTCGAGGGGATCAGGAAGGACAGGCCAAAGTAGACCAGGAAGCTCATGGGAGCGAAGATCACGCCGGACAGGCCAGCCAGAGCATTGGCGGCAGCGTCGAGGACGTAGACGTCGAGGCCGGTGCTAGCCATGAGGACGGAGATACCACGGGCGAGAGCGATGACGAGGACAACGGACATCATGTCGGCAGCGCCGGTGATGAAGGTGTTGACGATCTGCTTCTCGGACAGGCCACCGATGATACCGATCAGGACAGCCATGAGGAAGAACCAGGTGGAAGCCTCGTCGAAGTACCACTGGCCAATGGGCAGGCCGGTGATCAGGGCAGACCAGCCCTGAACGATGGCGTTACCGTCGGCGTCATAGACAGCGCCAGCATCGAAGAAGTTGGCGACGCCCTCGTTGAGGTCGGCCAGCGGGATGAAGCCGACGATCATGACGACGAAGGTGAAGGCAAAGGCGATCAGAACACCCTTCTGACGACCGGTGAGCTTGACCTCCTTGTGAACCTCGGAAGCAGCCTTGCCGTGAGCCTCTTCGGCGTCCTTGAGCTCCTGCATCGAAAGGATGGTGGAACCCTTGTCAGCCTTGACCTTCTTGGCATAGCTCATGACGAAGAGGATGGACATAACAGTGGTAACAATCCACAGGACGGCACCGAGGCCGATGATGATGGACTGGTTGACCTCAATGCCAACGCCGGTCAGAGCGTCGACGGCAGCGCCGACGGCGAACGGGTTAACCGTGGAGCCCAGGCAGCCGCAGCCAGCGCCGAGCAGGACGGTGGCAGCACCGACCATAGGGTCGAAGCCAGCGGCCATCATGGTAGCGGCAAGCAGGGCGTAGAAGGGAACGGTCTCCTCGCACATACCATAGGTGGTACCACCGAGGGAGAAGATGAACATCAGCACGGGAATGAGCATGATCTCATTGCCCTTAAGCTTCTGCACCAGAACAGCAATGCCGTTGTCCAGGGCGCCGGTCTCGGTCATCATGCCGAGGAAGCCGCCGAGGATCATAACGAAGAGGCAGACGGGCAGAGCGTCAGCGAAGCCCTTGACCGGGGCGGTGCAGAAATCGCTCAGGCGGGCAGCGGTAACCTCGCCACCGGACGTACCGGAGACGATAACGGTAACAACCGCGACGATTGCCAGCAGAGCAAGAAGAATGGTGAACGATGAAGGCATACCGCGCTTTTTCTTAGCGGTCTCAGTCATAGTTCTCATCCCCCCTTCATAAATCATTTACTGATCTCGCCCGAAGCGGCTCTTCCGTGCCGTGCATGTCGCTCGGTGCGAGATTTTTACCAGACAAAAGCGCTCGGGGTGCGCAGCAATGCACCCCGAGCGAGATGCTAGATGCTCTTACTTGAGCGTGGCGTACATGACAGCCTTGATGGTGTGCATGCGGTTCTCGGCCTCGTCGAAGACCTTGGAAGCAGGGCTCTCGAAGACCTCGTCGGTGACCTCCTGCTCGGTGATGCCGAACTGCTCGCACTTCTCGGCGCCAATCGTGGTGTTGGTGTCGTGGAAGCTGGGCAGGCAGTGCAGGAAGATGGCACCCGGGTTGGCCATAGCCATGACCTCAGAAGTAACACGATACGGGGTGAGCTGAGCGATGCGCTCGGCCCAGACCTCGTCGGGCTCGCCCATGGAGACCCACACGTCGGTGTAGAGAACGTCGGCACCGGTGACGCCGTCCTTGACGTCGGTGGTCAGCTTGATGGTGCAGCCGTTGGCCTCGGCGATGGGCTTGCAGGCCTCGATGACGTCGTCAGCGGGCATGCACTCCTCGGGGCCGCAGGCCACAAAGTTCATGCCGAGCTTGGAGCAGACGACCATGAGGGAGCGAGCGACGTTGTTCTTGCAGTCGCCCATGAAGACGAGGGTCTTGCCCTTGATGTCGTAGTTGAAGTTCTCCTGGACGGTCAGGATGTCGGCGAGCATCTGGGTGGGGTGCCACTCGGTGGTCAGACCGTTCCACACGGGCACGCCGGACTTAGCGGCAAGCTCCTCGACGTCGTCCTGGGCAAAGCCACGGAACTCAATGCCGTCATACATGCGGCCGAGAACGCGGGCGGTGTCCTCGATGGACTCCTTCTTGCCCATCTGCGACGAACCCGGATCGAGGTAGGTGACGCCCATGCCCAGATCCACGCCGCCAACCTCGAAGGCGCAGCGGGTACGAGTGGAGGTCTTCTGGAAGAGCAGAACGATGTTCTTGCCCTCGAGATAACGGTGCGGAACGCCAGCGCGCTTCATGTCCTTGAAGTTCTTGGAGAGCTTGAGCAGGTACTCGATCTCCTCGGTGGTGAGGTCGAGGAGCTTGAGGAAGCTACGGCCGGAGAGGTTAACACCCATGGTTCGTTTCCTTTCGAAGAAATGAATTACGTAAGTATTAGTGTTGCCCGTTTGACGGGCGAAACCGGTGCGGTTGTAGGGGGACCGCACCGGAAACGGAAAACCTTAGAGGTCCTCGCGCCAGAAGGGCATGCTCATGCAGCGC
>NZ_QRZD01000059.1:0-1100 GCF_003464565.1 Collinsella sp. AF14-35 | reverse complement strand
GGGCCGCAGGGCATGGGGATGATCCTGCGTCCCCGCGCGGGCGCCCCCGGTTATCCAACCTCTTCGATAGGAGCTTTTCCCATATGGCAGACATCGCATTCGAGAAGGACCTCTCCGTGGCGGAGACCGGCATCGGGGGCCTGATGGTCGTCGACCTCGCCGTCCACGGCGACTCGCGCGGCTGGTTCAAGGAGAACTGGCAGCGCGCCAAGATGACCGCCCTGGGCATCCCGGACCTCCGCGTCGTCCAGAACAACATCTCCTACAACGACAAGAAGGGCGTCACCCGCGGCATCCACGCCGAGCCCTGGGACAAGTTCATCTCGGTGGCCTGCGGAAGCGTCTTCGGCGCCTGGGTGGACCTGCGCGAGGGCAGTTCCACCTACGGGAAGGTGTTCACCTGCACGCTCGACCCGTCGAAGGCCATCTACGTCCCGCGCGGCGTGGGCAACTCCTTCCAGGCCCTGGAGGACGGCACCGCCTACACCTACCTGGTGGACGCCCACTGGTCGCTGGAGCTGAAGAAGACCTACACCTTCGTGAACCTCGCCGACCCGGAGCTCGCCATCGAGTGGCCGATCCCCCTCGACGAGGCCACCGTCTCCGAGGCGGACCTGAACCACCCGATGCTGAGGGACGTCGTCCCCATGGCGCCGAAGCGCACCCTCGTCACCGGCTGCGACGGCCAGCTGGGGCATGCGGTCCGCGCGCTCGCCGAGGAGCGCGGCGTCGCCAAGGACTTCGACTTCTGCGACATCGACACCTTCGACATGTCCGACCCGGACGCCTACGCGCAGTACGACTGGTCGCTCTACGGCACCGTGATCAACTGCGGCGCCTACACGGCCGTGGATAAAGCGGAGACCCCCGAGGGCCGTGTCATCGCCTGGAAGGCCAACGCGACCGGCCCCGCCCTTCTCGCCCGCACCTGCGCCGGGCACGGGATCACGCTCGTCCACGTGTCCTCCGACTACGTCTTCGACGGCACCGCCGAGGTGCATGACGAGGAGGAGCCCCTCAGCCCGCTGTCCGTCTACGGCCAGACCAAGGCCGCCGGCGACATCGCCGTGGCAGGGTGCCCGCGCCACTACATCATGCGC
>NZ_QRZD01000058.1:0-1273 GCF_003464565.1 Collinsella sp. AF14-35 | reverse complement strand
GGCCCGAAAGAAAGGTAGGAGGCCATGACGAAAGGTCTGCACGTGCCTTCCGAGATCGGCAAGCTCAGGAAGGTCTGCCTGCACCGTCCCGGCGACGAGCTCCTCAACCTGCCGCCCGACGAGCTCGAGCGACTCCTGTTCGACGACGTCCCGTTCCTGGAGGTCGCGCAGCAGGAGCACGACACCTTCGCCCAGATCCTTAAGGACCAGGGCGTGGAGGTGCTCTACCTCGAGAACCTCGTCGCAGAGGTGTTCGACCAGGTCCCCGGCGCCCGCGCCGAGTTCACCGACCAGTACATCGCCGAGGCGGGCATCCGCGGCCAGCAGATGCCGCAGATCGTCCGCGAGAAGCTGGACTCCATCGAGGACAACCTCGAGTTCGTCAAGAAGACCATGGCCGGCATGACCAAGGCCGAGATCGACATGCCCCTCACGGCGTCCACGACCCTCGACTCCCTGGTCAACTCCGAGTCCGAGTCCGACCTGATCATCGACCCGATGCCCAACCTCTACTTCACCCGCGACCCGTTCGCGGTCGTCGGCGAGGGCGTCAACCTCAACCGCATGTACTCGGTCACCCGCAACCGCGAGACCCTGTACGGCAAGTACGTCTTCAAGTACCACCCCGACTACAAGGACGTCTCCCTGTACTTCCGCCGCGACTGCCAGTTCCACACCGAGGGCGGCGACGTGCTGAACATCAACGAGAAGACCCTCGCCGTCGGCATCTCCCAGCGCACCCAGGCCGCCGCGATCGACGTCATGGCCCAGAACATCTTCTGGAACTCCGACTCCAAGGTCGAGCGCATCCTGGCCTTCGACATCCCCGTCTCGCGCGCCTTCATGCACCTCGACACGGTCTTCACCCAGATCGACGTCGATAAGTTCACGATCCACCCCGCCATCATGGGCACCCTGCGCGTCTACGAGCTGACCGCCGGCAAGAACCCGGGCGACGTGAACATCCGCCTGATCGAGGACACCCTCGAGCACGTCCTGGAGGACGCCACCGGCGTCGACCAGGTCAAGCTGATCCCCTGCGGCGGCGGCGACCCGATCGCGGCCTCCCGCGAGCAGTGGAACGACGGCTCCAACACCCTGTGCGTCGAGCCCGGCAAGATCTGCGTCTACGCCCGCAACACCGTCACCAACGACGTGCTGTACAAGGAGGGCCTGGACCTTCTCGTCGTGCCCTCCGCCGAGCTCTCCCGCGGCCGTGGCGGCCCGCGCTGCATGAGCATGCCCTTCTGGCGCGAGGACCTCTAAGGTTTTC
>NZ_QRZD01000057.1:0-1276 GCF_003464565.1 Collinsella sp. AF14-35 | reverse complement strand
GGTGGCGCGCGCAGACGTGGTGTAAGAGCGTCCCGAGGTCCGTCGCTGCAAGTCCCGATGTTACTCCTTCCTGAGACCGCGCCTCTCGACTATCTCGTCCACTATCTCCCTGGCGCGCCGCCCGAGCGCGCGGCGCCTCCCCTCTGTCGGGGCCGGCCTGTCCGCGGGCTCGGCGAAGCCCTCGGCGGCCGAGGCCTCGGAGAACACGCGCTGCTGGGACCACTGTCCCTCGGTCTCCATGAGGCTCGCGCACGTCAGGCGCAGCATCGACTCCCTCGAGGGGAAGGACTGCACGACCCTGTAGCGGCGCTTGATCTCGCGGTTGGCGCGCTCCTGGACGTTGTTGGTGCGGAGCTTGGCCCAGTGCGCCCTGGGGAAGGCCGTGAACGCCAGCGCGGAGTCCTCGGCCTGCTCGAAGACCTCGCCGGCCCTGGCGGACACCGACGCCACCCAGGGCGCCGCCTCGGCCCACACGCAGCGCGCGAGGTCGGGGTCGTCCTGGTAGACCGCGGCGTGCACGAGGTCCCTGACGGCCGCCTTGGAGTCCTCGGGCCTGCCCGAGCAGGCGCTCTGGAGGTTGCGCTGCAGGTGCGTCACGCAGCGCTGCCAGGCGCAGCCCTGGAACAGGCGCGAGACGGCGGCCACGAGCCCGGCGTGGCTGTCGGAGACCACGAGGCGAACGCCGGCCAGCCCGCGCTCGCGCAGCCCGCCGAGGAATGCCGCCCAGGAGTCCTCGCTCTCGGTGTCGACCACGTCGCAGCCCAGGAAGTGCTTGCGCCCGTCGGCGCCCAGCCCGATCGCGGTCACGACGCCCTGCGAGACGACCGACGAGCCGACCCTGCAGCTCATGTAGGTAGCGTCGAGCCACAGGTAGCAGCACGGCGTGCCCGACAGGTCGCGGCGGCGGAACTCCGCCACCTCGGCGTCGAGGTCGGAGCAGAGGCTCGAGACCTCCGAGCTCGACAGCGAGGATATGCCCAGCTTGGACGCCACGCGCTCGACCTTGCGGGTGGACACGCCGCATACGTACATCTCCTGCACGATGGCGGCCACCGAGGTGTCGACGCGCGACCATCGCGCGAGCATGCCCTCGGGGTAGTAGGTGCCGTGCCTGAGCTTGGGTATCTCGAGCTCCACGTCGCCCACGGCGGTCTTGAGCGACCTGGGGCGGTAGCCGTTGCGGCTGTTCTCCCTGCCGTCGCTGCGCTCGTTGCGGCTCGCGCCGCACATCTGCTGGGCCTCGGAGTCCATCAGCGCGTTCATCACGCTGCCCAGC
>NZ_QRZD01000056.1:0-1295 GCF_003464565.1 Collinsella sp. AF14-35 | reverse complement strand
GAACCAAACCCGATGATTACGACTTTCGAAACTGGCGGGTTGTTTCCGGCGGCAACCATACGCTTCTCGACAGCAATAAGGCTGTCAGACGCCTCTTCGATTTGGGCGGAGCTGAGCTTGATTTCGACCGGGATCCACGTTCCACCGGGAGCCGCAATGACTGCATCGACTTCTAGATCGCGAGAATCGTGATAGTGATAGAGGCCCATTCCATTTGCCTGCGCATAAACCCACAAATCATGAAGGGCCAACGATTCAAAAAGCAGCCCAAGCGTCTTGAAATCTAGCAGCAATGTCGCCGGAGTCGCTCCGAGCGCAGCGGCCGCCAGTGACGGATCAGCGAGATGATGCTTCTTCGATTCTCTTAAGTGCACGGGAGATCTCATTGCGGGGTTCCATGCGGGAATATCGCGAACGAAACTAACCCGAGCGAGAAGGGATATATATGATGCCGCCGTCTGTCTCGACACCTCTCCGCCAAGATCGGCTACGAGCGTCTTGAGTGTCGCCAAAGTGGATTCATTTCGCGCAAGCGATTCGATGACGGCTTTGACCTTTTCGGGATCGCGGCGAGAGCCGTCGACACGAGACAAATCTTCTTCGGCGACTATGCCGATGTAACGTTTCGCCATCGCCGACGCAGCCAGCGCATCGCGACCGACCGCCGCGGGCCATCCGCCACGGACAACGCACTCGGCAATCGAGGCGGAATCCAGCGATCCGAAAGCGCCATTGAACTTTTCGCCAGAAATAATGCCCGACAGCTTAACCGCGCCGCTGGATTTCCCAAGCTCGAAAAGCGTCATGGTATCCATGCGCAATTTAGCGAACCTTCCAGCGCCACTGTGCATCGGCCGTTCGTCGTCTCGCGGCGTCGCCGACCCCGTAAATATGAACTGGCCAGGCTCGCCGCCGCGGTTGTCGCACTCAAACCGCGCCGCGTCCCAAAGTTTCGGAACCTCCTGCCATTCATCGATCAGCCGCGGCACCTCGCCTGCAACGGCAAGCGCCGGGTCAGTCTCGGCACGCAAGCGATTCTCGAAGTTGCGGGACGGGTCCATGAGAAGGAGCCTGGACGCCGCACGGGTCCCGGCCGTGGTCGTCTTTCCGCACCATTTCGGTCCTTCGATGAGAACGGCGCCGAATATACCCAGCAGCTGGTCAAGCTCATTTTCGATAATTCTAGTGTAGTACTTCTTTGGCATAATTATCACCATTGTTTACCAGTACATTTAACCAAATATACAGTTACTATTTAACCAAATATCAATTCTTTGGTTAACCATATTTACGCA
>NZ_QRZD01000055.1:0-1354 GCF_003464565.1 Collinsella sp. AF14-35 | reverse complement strand
GGCTTATAGGACAAAATGTGTGTCTACTTTAGGGGCGTCGGCGCAGGTCGATGCCCCTTTTTCAGCCGTTTAAATTCCGTGCCCGCTTTTAACCGCTCGGACAGAATGTGTGTCCGGTTGCCTATCGTTCCCGCCGGTAGATACCCTTTTCCGGAACCGTTAAACACCCTTTCGGAAGAGGTGTCCATGAAGGCCGTTTATTGCCCCTACTGCGGCGGTCGGACCAAGCGCAACGGCAGGACCTCATCGGGGTCCCAGCGGTGGAGGTGCACGGCCTGCGGCGCGTCGACGACGCTGAGGTACGACGACACGGCGGCGAGGCTCGAGGAGTTCCTCGGGTGGCTCCTCTCGAAGGACTCGCAGGCCACGATGCCGGGCGGCGGGCGGTCCTTCAGGCGCAGGACGGCCGAGTTCTGGGAGGTCTGGCCCATGCCCGTCCCCGACGGCGAGCTCCACCGCGTGCTCTACGTCGACGGGATCTGGGTCGCGCGCGACCTCGTCGTGCTCATATGCTGCAGCGGCGAGAGGGTGGTCTCCTGGTACATGGCCAGGTCCGAGAACTCGAGGGCGTGGTCGGCCCTCATGGCGCCGATCCCGGCGCCCGAGGTGGTCGTCACCGACGGCGGGAGCGGGTTCGCCAAGGCCGTGCGCGAGACCTGGCCGCGCACCAGGGTCCAGAGGTGCACCTTCCACGCCTTCTCGCAGGTCAAGCGCTACACGACGACGCGGCCGAAGCTCCAGGCGGGGCGCGAGCTCTACCTCATCGCGCGCGACCTCATGGGCATCGAGACGCTGCACCAGGCGGAGCTCTGGGTCGAGCGCTACCTCGACTGGTGCGGGTTCTGGGCCGACTTCCTGGAGGACAGGACCGTGGTGGACGGCAGGAGGGTCTACACCCACGAGAGGCTGAGGCGGGCGCGCTCGTCGCTGTCGTCGCTGGTGTCGGCGGGGACGCTGTTCACCTACCTCGACCCCGCCCTTGCCAAGGCCGGCCCGCTGCCGTCGACCAACAACATGATCGAGGGAGGGGTGAACTCGCAGCTGAGGGCCGTACTGCGCAACCACCGGGGGCTGACGTCCGTCAAGCGCGTTAAGGCGGTGTTCTGGTGGTGCCACGCTCATTCGGGGGACGCGAGGACGGCGCGCGAGAAGCTCGCCGCGATGCCGACCGACGCGGACATCGACTTCCTGTTCAGCGTCTACTCCGCCTCGCCGTCGCGCGAGGACGGAGGGCCGGAGTGGGGCGACAGGGCCGTGTGGGAGGATCTCCACCACAGGGACCCGTACCCGTTCTGGCTGGATTAATGGATGGAAACGGATGTTCTATCGGGACACACATTTTGTCCTATAAGCC
>NZ_QRZD01000054.1:0-1388 GCF_003464565.1 Collinsella sp. AF14-35 | reverse complement strand
GACGGACCTCGGGACGCTCTTACACCACGTCTGCGCGCGCCACCTCATCCAAGACGATGCCGTGGAAATTGCCGCCAAAATGCACGATGCGGATGTGCTGGTGTTTGCAACGCCCGTCTACTACTACAGCGTCTGCGGCCAGCTCAAAACCATGCTGGACCGCGCTAACCCGCTTTTTGGCTCCGATTATGCATTCACCGAGGCATATCTGTTGGCGACGGCGGCGGAGAACGGGCGCTCGACCTTCGACGGGGCGAAAAAGGCGATGCAGGGATGGGTTGACTGTTTCTCCCGCTGCACGCTCGCTGGAACGGTTTTCGCCGGCGGCGTGAACGGCGTGGGCGAAATCGCCGGGCATCCCGCTCTGGAGCAGGCGCGGCGAATGGGCATGGGAATCTAGCCGGGCTGTTTGGCCGCGCGGAAACAGATTTGTGCCAAAACTATCGACAGGAGGAAATCGATCATTGCAGTTAAACAGACGGCAGGCAGAGACGCCCTGGGGGAGTTCGCTCCCAAATTCGCACAGCTCAACGACGACGTGCTGTTCGGCGAGGTGTGGAGCCGAGAGAGTGAGCTCTCCCTGCGCGACCGCAGCGTGGTGACGGTGGTTGCCCTGATGTCGCAGGGGCTGACGGACTCTTCGTTCAAATATCACCTGATGTCCGCAAAGAACAATGGAGTGACCAGGACGGAGATAGCGGAAATCCTTACGCACGCGGCGTTTTATGCGGGTTGGCCCAAGGCGTGGGCTGCCTTCCGCATGGCGAAGGAGGTCTGGGCGGCCGACGATGCCGCCGACGCAAGGGCTCAGCACCAAAACGAGATGGTTTTCCCCATCGGTGCCCCCAACGACGCCTTCGCGAAGTACTTTATCGGGCAAAGCTACCTCGCGCCCCTTTCCACCGAGCAGGTCGGTGTCCACAACGTGACGTTCGAGCCCGGCTGCCGCAACAACTGGCACGTCCATCACGCCAAAAGCGGCGGTGGGCAGATCCTCGTCTGCGTGGCTGGTCGAGGGTTTTACCAGGAGTGGGGAAAGCCGGCACAGGAGCTGCGCCCCGGCGACGTGGTCAACATCGCCCCGGGGGTGAAGCACTGGCACGGCGCCGCGCCCGACAGCTGGTTCTCGCATCTCGCGTTGGAGGTTCCGGGCGAGGAGACCTCCAACGAGTGGCTGGAGCCCGTGGGCGACGATGCATACCTTAAAGCGACCAACAAGGAGGCTTAAGCACCGTCGCCCGTCCGCGCCGCCGAGAGCAGCGCGCCCAAATCTGCCTGAATCGCCCCTGCCTTGCTTCCGAGCTGCAGCGGAGCCGAGCCGTTCGAGATGTTGACGCTCAACAGGTGCGCATCCGGCAGCTTCGCGGTCATGCTCCAGAACGGGAGCG
>NZ_QRZD01000053.1:0-1613 GCF_003464565.1 Collinsella sp. AF14-35 | reverse complement strand
GGTTGATTTCCGATCTCAGCCGAACACATTGAGCAAATAGGTCGTTCCCGCACCTAGCCGAACGCCCCCGCGGCCCCTCCCGGGGCCCGGGGGCGCCGTTTTCCCAGTTGAAGGAACGGTGGAGATGTGTTTCGATGGGTCCGGTGGCCATGCTCCGCCCACCGCCCGGCGCCTCTTCCCAGACTCAGCCGAACGGTCGGTCCGCCTATTCCGTTTTTCCCTTTCAGGCTAGGCCAGCGGGGCATCGCCCCTTTCCTCGCGCGCCCGCGCGATGAGCCCCGGCGTCAGGTCGAGCTCGCCGACGGGCACGTCCTCCACGCCGTACGCATCCAGCAGCGCCTCCGCGTCGGCGCCGAGCATCGCCCGGAAGGCGCGGGCGGGCGTCGCGAAGCCGAGCGCGCCGCGCGGCTCGGAGTTCACGTGCGACATCGCCAGCGACAGGTCCGCCGGGGCCAGCCGGTCGAACCTGAGGCCGCGGCCCTTGGGCAGCAGCTTCCTGATCTCGACGTGGTTGCGCTCGCAGGCGCCCTTCTGGTCGCTGCGCCCGGGGTCGCAGTAGAACAGCCTCGTCTCGCCCGGCCCCTCGCCGATCAGCCCGGCGATGGCGCCCTCGTCGGAGAACTCGGGGCCGTTGTCGGTTAGCACGGCCCGGAAGACCCTCCCCGTGCCGTCTGCGCCCAGCACGGAGCGAACGCCCCCGAGCGCCGCCGCCACGCTCGCGGCGTCCTTCGCCGCGAGCGGCAGCGCGAGCTGCAGCCTGCTGGGGCGGTGCAGCAGCGTGAGCAGGCAGGCGCTGTCCTCCCGCGCGCCCTCGACGGTGTCCATCTCCCAGGCGGCGGCGCACGCGTCCTCGCCCAGGCCGAGGAACGCGGCGTGCGACCTGCGGGGCGAGTGCGGCGTCGCCCTCTTCGGGGCCCGGTGCGACCTGGGCCTGTAGCCGACCTTCCTCCTGAGCTCCATGTTGGTCATGCCGTCGTAGCCCGCCGCGACCCAGCGGTAGATCGTCGAGGGCGACAGGTCCACGGGCCCGCCGTTGCGGGCGGACAGCTGCTCGGGCGAGAGCCCCCGGCCCAGGCCGTCGCGGATGAGGGCGAGCGCCTCGGCCGCGGCGGGCTCGTCGGCGTCTATCCCGCGCCTGGACGAGACGAGGACCGAGTCCGCGCACAGCTGCGCGGCGCGGGCGTCGTAGAAGACGTGCGGGCGGCGCTTGCAGCCGACCGCGCGGTACCGCCCGCACCCGTTGCAGCAGCGCGGCCACGCGGCCAGGCGCGGGCATGCCGCAGACAGGTCGGCGGAGGCGTCCACGCGCTCGCCGCGCCTCTCCCTCGGCGCCGTCACGAACCTGTGCGCCGCCACCTCGGAGCTCACCGTCGAGGGCGACCTGCCCAGCTCCCTCGCGATCCGCCTGCACGAGGCCCCTCGCTCCAGCATCCTCTGGACCGTGTTCCGCTCGTGCCTGGTGAGCCTGCCGTAGGCCCTCGGGGCCGCCTTCCCGGCCCCCTTCTTCCTCTTTCCGGACATGCCGTCCTCCGATCTCCCGGGGCCGGCCGGTCCGGCCCTCAGGGTATCGGATTCCCATATTCATCCGTACATGTACGGATGAATATGGGAGG
>NZ_QRZD01000052.1:0-1830 GCF_003464565.1 Collinsella sp. AF14-35 | reverse complement strand
ATGGTCGTGGGCATCATCGGCGCGTTCTTCGGCGTGCTGGCGTAAGGACCCGGCCTATTATTTGCCCCCAAGGGAAACGGCGACCCATTGCGGTCGCCGTTTTTTATTACCGAAAGCTAGTTGGAGGTGCTTCGTGATTCGATCTGACAATCCACCCGATAATGGCGTGAGCGGGGCGATGTATCTATTTGGCACGGCGCTCTTGTGGAGTTTTATCGGCATCCTCGTTCGCGCCAATTCGCAGTCAGCTCTTTTGATCGGTGCCGTCACGGCAATATTTATGGCGCTCTTTATCCTGCTCGTCGGCAGACCCGTCCTTCGCGTCAGCCGTCTTATTGTCCTTGTGGCCGTCTGCAACTTCGTGACGGGCACCACGTTTAACTTTGCCAACCAGCTCACGACGGTCGGCAACGCGATCGTTCTGCAGTACACCTCGATGATTTTCGTTATCGTGTATCAATCGCTCGCAACTCGCACGTTGCCCTCGCCTGCGAAGATTGCCTCCGTGGTGGTTGCTTTTACGGGTATGGGACTTTTCTTTTTAGGTGATTTGAGCGCCGAGGGCATGCTCGGAAATCTGCTTGCCGTCATTTCGGGCGCCACCTTTGGGCTGTGTTTCTTTTTAAACTCTCGCCCCGATGCGTCGCCCATGGTGTCCTCGCTCATCTCCTGCGGCATCTCGATACTTCCGATCGTCTATTTTGCCGGCGACCTAGGCTCCGTGAAACCCTTTGAGTGGGGGCTTATGCTGGTGCATGGCCTTTTTTGCAGCGGCCTTGCGAGTGTGCTGTATGCCAAGGGGATTGCGCGCACCAACGCGTTTGCGGCCAACTTGGTTTGCATGAGTGAGGTCGTGCTCGCTCCCTGCTGGTCGACGCTCCTCTTTGGCGAGGTCTTTCGCTGGAACGAGTTTTTGGGCGCAGCGATGATCGTTTTGGTGATTGTGGCCAACTTGGCATCCGATGCTTTTGGCGACGGCTTTCTGGTGGCGCTTGTCCGCCATCGAAACAAAGAGCGTGCCTAATGGGATGCGCCTGCCGTTTACGGTAAAAAACACCCCGCTGAGCGACTGGTATTAAATAAGGCGAACCTGCATACCTATAATTGGTATCAAATCATTTGTGCCTGGCATGGGTGTTAGCAGCACACCAGGTACGCTTCGAGCCGTGGAATCGAACTCCCGGAATTGATATCAACAACGCGCGCAACGGGAGTGACGACGGTTCGAGATTCCTTATTGGGAGGAATTATGCTTGTCCAAGCAATCCTCGTCGGCTTAGTCGGAGCGTTTGGATGCCTCGACTACCAGCTCGGCACCCTCTACGCGTTCCGCCCCATCGTCCTGTGCCCGCTCGTGGGCCTGGTGCTGGGGGACCTGCAGACTGGCCTTGCCGTTGGCGCCAGCCTGGAGTTGCTGTTCATGGGCTCGATTTCCATCGGCGCCTACGTGCCGCCTAACGAAACCGTCGGCGGCGTGCTCGCCTGCGCGTTTGCCATTCAGCTCGGTCAGGGTACCGAGACGGCCATCGCGCTCGCCATGCCCATCGCCGTCCTTGCGCTGACGATCGGCAACATTACCAATGCCTTGTTCCCTGTGTTTGTCGATATGGCAGACAAGTTCGCCCTCAAGGGAAACCTCAAAGGCATCTACGCCGTTCATTGGGGAATTGGAATCTGGGGCTGCGTCGAGTACTTCCTGCTGTGCGGCGGCGCCTTCTATTTGGGTTCCGACGCCATCCGGGGCCTGCTCGACTTCATCCCGCCCTTCATCATCGACGGTTGCGGCGTTGCCGCCAACATCCTGCCGGCCATGGGCTTCGCCATGCTCGG
>NZ_QRZD01000051.1:0-1897 GCF_003464565.1 Collinsella sp. AF14-35 | reverse complement strand
GGCACGTGCAGACCTTTCGTCATGGCCTCCTACCTTTCTTTCGGGCCCTTGTCAGGGCCGATTCGTTAGCGCCCCTCCGTGTGAGGCGTTATTGCTGACGACATATTTATATCCAAAATCAGCCCATACTTCCACCTTGCCCCCGAACGGTTTTTTATAGGGGGTGAACGGCATACACATATACTTCACGCATGGCACACTTTGATTTAATAAAGTTTATTTACGTGCTTAAATGCTTTTTCAAACCAAATAGCAAATGGAACTTAACTTTATTGAACCACCCTCAAATTGCATATTTCTAATAAAGCTATGAATAGAATTAGCGATTCATACCGCGTCTCAACCATTTTCATTTTTATTCAGAAAAAAGTTTGTCCTATTCATTTCTGGTATGCATATTACCGTTTACCAGACGCTTGGTACCGTTCACCGGAAGTTCAGTATAAGGCCCAGCGGATACCGGCTCGCTTTACGGCCCCATTTGTAACAACTTGACTTCTCGGTATAGAAAAACGGACCCGCTTCCCCTAGGGAAACGGGTCCGTTTTCGATTATCTTCGGCCAATTTGGATAAGGCCCTCGAAAATCGTCGGAATCCTAGCGATCGAACTCCGCCAGTGCCTCGCCCAAAAGCCTCAGGCCCTCGCGAAGAACGTCTTCGCTCGCGCAGTAGCCCAGGCGTGCGCCGCAGGGAAGCTCAAAGCGGCTGCCGGGGACCAGCAGCACTCCCCTCTCGGCCAACAGGCGCTTACAGAATTCCTCGTCATCCTCGGGAATATCCAGCTGGATAAACGAGGTGGATATTCCCTGCGGGGCCGTCCAGGAAACGCGATGCTGCGTATCGATCCAAGCCTGCGCGATATCGCGGTTGCCAAACACGATCTTACGGTTGCGCTCGAGAATCTTGTCCTTGTGCTCGAGCACGTAGGTCGCCAGGGCGTCGTTGAACACGCCGCCGCAGATCATGGTGTAGTCACGATAGGTGCGGATGCGGTTGGACACCTCTTCGTTGGCCACGACCCAGCCCACGCGGGCCGCAGGCGTCGAATAGGTCTTGGACACCGAGTTGGTGACAATGGCCTTCTCGTACACGTCGGCCATCGACATAAAGGACTCGGTGTTCCCGAGCGGCAGATACACCTCGTCGCACAGCACGTAGGCGCCCACCGAACGGGCAATCTCGGCAATCTGGCCGAGCGTATCGGCATCGAGCACCGTACCGATGGGGTTCGATGCGTTATTGATGCAGATGAGCTTGGTGTTGGGGCGCACCAAGCGCTTGAGCTCATCGATATCGGGCTTCCAGCCGAGCTCCTCGCGGAGCTCCCAATACTCGACCTCGGCACCCAGCGTACGCGGAATCTCGTAGAGCGGCGCATAGGTAGGCCACTCGGCAATCACGTGATCGCCGGGCTCCACAACGGCCATGATGGCGTTGAGGTTGGCGCCCGTGCAGCCATTGGTCTGCAGAATGTGATCGGGATTGACATCGCGACGATACAGCTTGGCGACCTCGGCCTTAAATTCCGGCGATCCCTCGATCCAGCCGTAGTTCATCTTCTCGCGATCCAGGCGCTCGTAGAACGTGGCGCCGTCCTGCTCGTCCAGTGCGCGAAGCTCGCCCATGGTCAGCGACGAGATCGTCGACTGAGCGATATCCCAGGTAGCACTCTTCTCCCAAACGTTGAGCCATTCCTCAACACCGATTGTCTTGATATCCATGGCCACCTTATCTGATCTTCATTTAGCGTCATTAAACATGAATGGGGCGGTGCGAAAGATCCGCACCGCCCCAATGGGAGACATCTAATGGCAGCTAGATGTTTGTAGTAAGACCTGTACGGGTCTTTGAAAACCTTAGAGGTCCTCGCGCCAGAAGGGCATGCTCATGCAGCGC
>NZ_QRZD01000050.1:0-2035 GCF_003464565.1 Collinsella sp. AF14-35 | reverse complement strand
GGCGGTTGAGCAGGCGCAGGCCGAAGCAGTCGGCGAGGTAGTAGCCCATCTCGCAGCCGCCGTTGCCATGATCGGAAGCCATCTTGACGCAATTCTCGGCGCCGACAGCCTGGCCGATGAGACCCTCGGGCTTGGTCATGGCGTAGACGCGCACGCCCATGCCCTTCATCTTCTTGACGGCCTCGAGGACCTCGGGGGTGGTTCCGGACTCGGAGGCGGTGAGCACGACGGACTTCTCGGGCATGCGCTTGTGGCCCATGACGTTCCACTCGGCGGCGAGGATCAGGTAGACCTCGAGGTCGCGGTCGCCGAACTTGTTCATGAGGTACCCGAGCTGCATGAGCTCGTCCCAGGTGCCGCCGACGCCCATCAGGAAGACGGCGTCGTAGCCCTCGTCGGCGACCTTGTCGGCGAGCGCGGTCATCTTCTTGCCGGTCTCGTAGACGTTCTTGCCGTCCTCGACGTAGCCCTCCTGGCTAAAGTGCATGATCTCGATCTTCTCGGTTTCCTTCATGGTTTGTCCTTTCTGTCCTGCACGCGAATCTATATATCGCGTTTCTTTTCGATACCAATTATAGACATACACCTAACGTGTTTTTAATACCACTTATCAATCTGCTCCAATCCTCGGTGAACGGTCGAAATTCTCTGGTGAGTGGTATTAAATTAGAATTGAATGTATAGCTAACGCCTCTGGCGCCTCCCTTGTGTGACAAAGAACAGCGTTCCTACCAGCGCAATAATGGTCGATGCCCCAAACAGCACCGCCTGGACGCCCAAAGCCTCCGCCAAAAACGGAGCCGCCAGCAGCGGCAGCACGCCGGCGCTCATCAGGCCAAAACGCACAAAGCCGGTAATGCGCCCCAGGTATTTGATGTCGGCGCGCTCCTGAATCAAGATCATCTGCAGCGGTTCCAGGAATCCCCAGGCCAGACCGTTAATCGCCTGACCGATAATCGCGACCCCCAGCATATCGGTGCCCACGTACACCATGGACCCAATGCCCACGGCCATGAGCGCGCCGAGCAACAATCGCAGGTTGACATGGCGAGCAGAAAGCTTGGTCAGGATGAACGCACCCACCGAGGAAGTGAGGCCTACGACCGAGGACAGCCAGCCCAGCCAGACGATATCCACGTTGAGCACATCGCGGTAGAACAACGACTCCAGCGAATCGAACGCGCCAAACGCAAAGAAGCCCAAAAAGCCCGAGATAAAGATGAGGCGCAAGTCGTGATCGCGAAACGTAAGTCGCGCACCCTCGGCCATGCCGCCCAGAATACCGCCCTTCGGCTTCCCCCCTTTTGCGGGAGCAACACACTCGTGACAGCCCAAGGAGAGCACGGCCGCCACACCCATCATGCCCGCCATGAGCAGATAGACCGATTGCGTGGCAAAACAGCTCACGATGGCACCACCGAGCAGCGGGCCAGCGGTATAGGCGATATTGCTGTAGAACACCATGAGACCGTTCACGCGGGTACGGCCCTCGGTGGTCGACTCCAGGTATCCCGGAAACGCATGCGTGCAGGTGTTGATAAAGCCGCCCGCAAGTCCCAAGACGCACGCGGCAAACACAAGCCCGGGGACAGACAACGGCGCCAACCCCACGCCAAGCGATAGCACTGCCGTAATCACGCACGTCACAAACGACGTCCGGCGCGGTCCAAAGCGATCGATGACCGAGCCCGACACCATATTGCCCACCGACGTCATAAGATTGCGCACGAGCGTAATGGCGGCAACCAAAAAGGCCGTGCCAGCCAGATCATACGTGGCCGCACCGATAAGCCCCAAAAAGTAGACCGCGTTGTTGGCGCACCACTGCAGGGACTCAATAAGAATCAGCCTGACCTCTGCCGGCGTCAGGCGCATTGCTTCGCGATCCTTCGCGAACATACGAACTCCTTCTATACAAAAAGGGGATGGAGGGCATAGGCCTGCTCCATCCCCTTTCCAGGTTGCAACGAAAATCTATGCAGCCGGGCCCTTACGCCAGCACGCCGAAGAACGCGCCGATGATGCCCACGACCAT
>NZ_QRZD01000005.1:11483-108963 GCF_003464565.1 Collinsella sp. AF14-35 | reverse complement strand
GGAGTAGCGTCGAAGGTTGACAAAACTATAGGAACACCCAATGACTACCTGCAAAATGAGCGTGGATAATCTCCCGTTTTTGGGCTGTGCTTTGGGCAAAAGTGGGAGATTATCCACGCTCATCCGGTAAGCGTCCAAAAATCCACGCTCATTTGCCGTGTCCCTGCCGTATCCTTCTCGCACCAGTTTCTGTCGAGTCGGTGCTTCTTGTGGGTTGCCCGTATAATGGTTTGCGTATGAACCGCAACCAAGGAGTTCCAGTTTATGGACCAGAACCTTTTTAAATTCGACCTGATTGCCGAGGATCCGACGACGCACGCGCGCGCCGGCGTACTGCACACCCCGCACGGCGACATCGAGACGCCGATCTTTATGCCCGTGGGCACCAAGGCAAACGTCAAGGGCATTCCTACCGAGACTGTCAAGAAGCTCGGCGCCCAGATCGTGCTCGCCAATACCTATCATCTGTCCATGCGTCCCGGCGAGGATACCATCGCCGAGCTGGGCGGCCTGCACAAGTTCATGAACTGGCACGGCCCCATCCTCACCGACTCGGGCGGTTTCCAGGTCTTCAGCCACAACGATGCCGTCAAGCTCACCGATGAGGGCGTGCGCTTTATCGTCAACGATTACGACGGCCGCCACGTGTTTTGGACGCCCGAGGACAACATGGAAATCGCCATGAAACTCGGCTCCGATATCTGCATGCAGCTCGACCAGTGCCCGGGCTATCCCGCCACGCGCGCCTACGTTGAGCGCGCCGTTGAGCTGTCGAGCATGTGGGCCGAGCGCTGCTATAAGGCGCATACCCGCGATGACCAGGCGCTCTTTGGCATCGTTCAGGGCGGCATGCACCTGGATCTGCGCCTGCGTTCGCTGCGCCATCTGGAGGAGTGCGGCGACTTCCCGGGCTATGGTATCGGTGGCTATTCGGTGGGCGAGGATCACGAGACCATGTTCGAGACCCTGGCGCCGCTCGTGAGCGAGTACATGCCCAAGCATAAGCCGCGCTACCTGATGGGTGTCGGCAACCCCACCACGCTCGTACGCGGCGTGGGCGTGGGCATCGACATGTTCGACTGTGTGCTGCCGACGCGCACCGGTCGCATGGGTACGGCGTTCTCCAGTGAAGGTCGCCTTAACTTCCGTAACGCGCGCTTTGCGCACGACGACGGCCCCATCGACCCCACCTGCACCTGCCCGGTGTGCACGGGCGGCTACAGCCGCGCGCTCATTCGCCACATGGTCACGCAGAAGGAGATGCTCGGCGGCATTTTGCTTTCGATGCACAATATCTACTACCTGCTCAACCTTATGCAGCGTGCCCGCCAGGCCATTATCGAGGGCCGCTACGGCGCATTCGTGAGCGACTGGATGAACAGCCCTGCGGCGGTGGATTACTAAGAGCAGCACGGGCGCTTGCAGAGCGCGGGCAACGGCAAGGGGCGAGCGCCGGCCGGTCATCACGTTTGCTAACACCGCTTGCGCGACCGATGACCGATAGCTTGCAAGCATTTGATGCATCGTGGGTACCATACCGAATAGTTGATGTTCGGGCGGGTGTTTGACGCATGGCGTCGACCCCGCCCGCTTTTCTTTTTCTCGATAGGAGTACCCATGATTAAGAATGAGAACGTCGAGGGCGAGCCTGCCTACGACGAGACGTACCGCCGCGGCCCCGTGGTCATGCGCGGCCCCATGATTCCCATGGACAACACCTACGCCAACCTGCTGGCGCCCGAGGACTCGACCGACTGGTTGCACACCGACCCCTGGCGCGTGCTGCGCATTCAGGCAGAGTTCGTTGATGGTTTTGGCGCACTTGCCGAGCTTGGTCCTGCGGTGACCATCTTCGGCAGTGCCCGCACGCCCAAGACCGATCCGCTCTACAAGGCGGCACGCGCCGTTGGCCGCAAGATCGCCCAGCGCGGCGTGGCGGTTATCACCGGCGGTGGTCCCGGCGTCATGGAGGCGGCCAACAGGGGAGCGGCGAGCGCCAACGGCAAGTCGGTCGGCTTGGGTATCGAGCTTCCGCACGAGCAGGGGCTCAATAAATACGTGAACCTCGGCATGGACTTCCGCTACTTCTTTGTGCGCAAAACCATGTTCGTTAAGTACAGCTCGGGCGCCATCGTATTTCCCGGCGGCTTTGGCACGCTCGACGAGATGTTCGAGGTTCTCACGCTGGTGCAGACGCACAAGGTCAAGCGCATGCCGCTCGTGCTGGTGGGCACCGAGTACTGGCAGGGCCTATTCGACTGGCTCAACGGCCCGGTGATGAGCACCGGTATGATTAGCCCGCTCGATCCGGATCTGGTACACATTACCGACGACCTCAACGAGGCCGTTGACATTGCGCTCAGCGGGCTGATGTAGATCAATCGTGCCCACGCGACATGAATACGCATGGCAATCTGATGTTATCTAACATCAGATTGCCATTTATATTGGGTATACTGGTGTAAAAGACGAGGGCGAGGAGGTCGCAAATGTCTACAGCAACAGTTAAGCCTACGACGGTTCGAATCGAAGAGGGGCTCAAGGAGCAGGCGACTGAGTTCTTGGATTCGGTCGGCCTCAGCCTCAATTCCTATCTCAATCTTGCCGTTCGGCAGCTGGTAAATCAGCGAAAGATTCCTTTTGAGATTGTAGGAAGGGCGGAGGTGCCCAACGAGGTGACGAGGCGCGCCATGGTGATCGCCGAGGCTCATGAGCTGGGGATTTTGCCGGACGATAGCCTGTCATTCAATAACGCTGATGAGCTTATGTCATTCCTCGATGAGGAATAGCGATGTTCGAGATTAAAGTCGAGGCTCAATTTAAGGTGGACTACAAACGAACGATGCGCATGCATCCGCAGCTAAAAAGTGAGTTTAAAGCGGCGGTTGCAGAGCTTGTGGCTCATGGGTCACTTCCGGCGGAGTATGGCGCCCACGAGCTCTCAAACCCGGGCGGAAACTACAACGGCCACATCGATTTCCACCTATCCGATGGCTTGGTCGATGTGGTCGTTCTTTATCTTCCCCATAAGACTAACCCAGTGATTAGGCTGGTGAGAATGGGCACTCATCAGGAACTGTTTCAGGGTCCGCTGGGCTGATCGCCGATTTCTAAGTTGCGGTGGAATAGGGATTGATTTGCGGCTGATAAGCCAAAAACAGTTCCTATTCCACCGCAAGTGGTAAAGGTGCCCCTAGTGGATGGGCTGGTAGCGGGGGCAGTAGCTGATGGCGATGGCGTCGACGCCTACATGGGTGGCGATGGTGCAGCCGATGGGGCCGGTGCCGGCGTCTACGTAATCCTGGCCCGCGAGTGCCTCGTTGACAAGTTCCTGCTCCTCGGCGGCGCCGGTCGTGAGCACGCGCACGCTTGAGCCCGGGTGCTCGTCCAAAAACGCGAGGCAATCTGCCATGGTGTTGGCGACGATGCGCTTGGCGCCGCGGCCCTTTTTGATTGCCTTGATCTCGCCCGATTTCCACTCCGGCGAAACGGCCAGGCGAATGTTGAGTATCTGCGTCAGCTGGCCGGCGAGCTTGGGGGCGCGGCCGTTTTTGACCAGGTTCTCGAGCGTGCGGGGAATCAGCAGCAGGTGGGCTTCGGGCAGCGTCGCGCGGATCTGCGCCTCGGTCTCGTCCAAGCTGCGGCCGTCCTCGCGCATGGCAAGCGCGTACTCCACCAGCAGGCCCTCGGCGCCCGAGCCGGTGCGCGAATCGATGCAGCGCACGTCGAGCTCGTGGGTCTCGGCGACCAGGCATGCGTTGGAATAGCAGGCGGACCACTCGCTGCACAGCGAGATAAAGATCGCGCTGTCGTGGCCATCGGCGCGTACGCGGTCAAACAGCGCCTTGAACTCGCCGGCGCTCGGCTGCGAGGTGTGCGGCAGCTGCTCGGAGCCGGCCATGCGGGCGACGTATTCCTCGGCGGTAATCTGCACCTGGTCGAGCAGGTCCTCGCCCTCGATAATCACATGCAGCGGAATCACGTAAATGCCGAGCTCTTGGGCACGGGCGGGGGAGATGTCCGATGTGGAGTCGGTTATGATGGCAAAAGACATAATTGCACCTTTCGTTGGGGCGCGGCAGCGCCGCCTTCTGAAAGCAAAGTGCGACAAGTATAGTGGAGTTGCTCTACATTGCTAGGTTCAATTGTTGAATAGTCAACAGTTTGAAGCGGTGATGTGGAAATCATCAACTGGGGAAGAAGGGTGCCGATGGCGGCATTGCAACTTTGCGAGCGGCCGGTTGTGCTGTTCGATTTTGACGGCACGGTGGCCGATACGGGTCGGGCAGTGATGACCTCGACGCGCAAGACGCTGGCTGCGCGCGGGTTTTCGGAGACGCAGATGGGTGATCTGCGCCGCATGATCGGGCCGCCCCTGTGGAAGAGCTTTCACGACTTTTACGGCTTTTCCCGCGAGGAGTCGCTTGTGGTGGCCGATGAGTACCGCGCCTTTTTTGATGAACTGGGACCGGAGGAGTATCCCGTGTTCAATGGGGTCCCCGAGCTGCTGGATGGGTTGGTCGCCCAAGGCAAACGTATGGCCGTGGCGACGTCGCGCATGGAGGCCAAGTGCATCGACATGGTGCATGAGCTCGGGCTCTCTCAGTTTGAGGCGGTGATTGGCATGAATCCGCCGCAGGGACGCGAGACCAAGGCCGATTCGGTCCGCGATGCCCTGGCGGCGCTCGGCGCGACGGCCGACGATGCCGTGATGATCGGCGATCGCTTTAACGATGTGGAGGGCGCGCACGCAATGGGCGTGCCGTGCATCGGCATCTATTCGGGCGCGGCGGCGCCGGGCGAGCACGAGGCGGCGGGTGCCGATGCGGTGGTGCACTCGGTGGCCGAGCTTGCTAAACTTTTCGCTATCTAATGACGTAATGTGAGGGGCGAGCGCGCTCGCCGCTCATTGGTAAGGAGGTCGTCCATGAATCAGGTGGAGCAGAGCGTCGCCGAGTATGTCGACGAGGTCTGGGAAGATGTCGTCGCCGATATCGAGCAGCTGGTGAGCTATCCGTCCGTGGCAGTTTCTGCCGATGCAGAGCCCGGCGCGCCGTTTGGCCGCCCGGTCCGTGACGCGCTCGACTGTGCGCTCGGCATCGCGCAGAAGCTCGGCTATCAGACGAGCGACGACGAGGGCTATGTGGGCATTGCCGATATTCCTGGCCGCGGCGACAAGCAGCTCGCGACCATCTGCCACGTGGACGTGGTGCCCGCCGGCCCGGGCTGGAACACCGACCCGTTTGCGATGGAGCGTCGCGAGGGCTGGCTGCTCGGCCGCGGCGTTATCGACGACAAGGGTCCGGCGGTGCTGTCGCTCTACGCCGGCGCCTATCTGCTCAAGCACGGCATTGTTCCGCGCTACACCTTCCGCGCACTGCTGGGCTGCGATGAGGAAGTGGGCATGTCCGACGTTCACCATTATCTGGAGAACCACGCGAACCCCGACTTTCTGTTTACGCCCGATGCCGAGTTCCCGGTCTGTAATGCCGAGAAGGGCCAGTTTGGGGCGACATTTGTGAGCTCCAAGATCGACGGCGGGCGCATTGTGTCCTGGAGCGGTGCCGAGGCGAGCAACGCCATTCCGTCGCAGTCTATCTGCGAGCTTGCGATTGCCGCCGATGAGCTGCCGGCGCCGGTCGAGAACGGCGACCGCCTGGAGATCACGGCGCTCGATAACGGGCATGCGCAGATTTTCGCCCACGGCATTGGCGGTCATGCCTCGATGCCAGAGGGAACGATCAACGCCGTCGGGCTGATCGTGGCGTATCTGCGCGAGGCCGAGGACGCGTTTGGTGCACGCGACGAGCGCCTGCTGACGCCTGCCGAGCACGAGTTCGTCAAGTTCCTGGCCTTTGTGCATGCGGACGCCTATGGTCGCGGCCTGGGTATCGATGCGACGAGTCCGGCGTTTGGCCCGCTTACCTGCAACGCTGGCGTCATCCGCGTGGCGGATGGCCATATTGAGCAGGTCATCGACGTGCGCTTCCCCGACAGCACGAGTGCTGATACCATCCGCGAGCAGCTCGATCCGCTCGTGGGCCGTTTTGGCGTGACGTGCCGTGTGGGTCGTGCGAAGGTGCCGTTCTCGGTCTCTGCCGACGATCCGGCCGTAAAGGCGCTTATTGATACCTATAACGAGTTTACGGGCAAGCATGCTGAGCCCTTTGCCATGGGCGGCGGCACGTACGCGCGCAACTTTGCCCGCGCCGTCTCGTTTGGCCCCGAGGAGACCGGTCTGGAGCTGCCCGAGTGGGGCGGCCAGATGCACGGTCCCAACGAGTGCGCCAACGAGGAACAGCTCAAGCAGGCGCTCAAGATTTATATCGTGGCGATCTTACGTTTGAACGAGCTTGAGCTTTAAGGCTGCGGCGTTTTAACAACTTAGCACCCCTTTCGTCCGGGCTTTTTAAGTTGCGGTGGAATAGTTCCTAGAATGGGCCATTTGATGGCCAAGCAGGAACTATTTCACCGCAACTTTGTTTTTATTGGTGTAAAAGGCGGGCCATGCTTGGTGGCGGGTTTGTTATTCGTTTGTAAAGCCGAGCCGCGCTTGCGGTAAGGGTCTATCAGATGCCCGTAATAAAGCGCAGCTGACGCGGGCGCTGCCCGATCGAGACCGTATCTTTCCAAACAGCAAAGCGGGCAGGGTGCCCGCGAGTCGCTTGTATGAAAGGAAGATCATGCTCGATCAGGCTTATTCTCGTCGTCAGTTCCTCGGCCTCGCTGGTGGTCTTGCCAGCATCGTCGGTCTCGGTCTCGTTGGTTGCGGCGGCTCCAACGCCGCCAACACCGCTGCTGAGGGCAGCGCCGCTGCTGCCGAGTCCGTCTCCGGCGAGGTGACCTACGACGGCGCCTCCTCGTTCCAGGCTCTCGTCGAGGCTGCTGCCGAGAAGTTTATGGATGCCAATCCCGACGTCTCCGTCTCCGGTTCGGGCAACGGTTCGGGCAAGGGCCTGACCGCTGTTGCCGCCGGCACCGTTACTATCGGTAACTCCGACGTCTTCGCCGAGACCAAGCTCGAGGCCGATCAGGTCAAGAGCCTCGTCGATCACGAGGTCGCCGTCGTGGGCATGGGCCCTGTCGTCTCCAAGAACGTCAAGGTCGATGATCTGTCCCTCGAGCAGCTCAAGGGCATCTTCTCCGGCCAGATCACCAACTGGAAGGAGGTCGGCGGCGACGACGCCAAGATCGTCGTCCTCAACCGCAAGGCAGGCTCCGGCACCCGCGCCACCTTCGAGGCCGCCGTCTTTGGCGACGAGGCCGTCGACTTTAAGGGCGACGCCGAGCTCGACAAGTCCGGCGACGTCCAGACCCAGATGGCCAGCACCGACAACGCCATCTCCTACCTCGACTTCTCGCACTTCGACGACTCCAAGTTCAACGCCATCAAGGTCGAGGGCGTCGAGCCCAAGAGCGCAAACGTTACCGACGACTCCTTTAAGATCTGGGCGACCGAGCACATGTACTGCTCCAAGGACGCCGACGAGGCCACCACGGCCTTCCTGGAGTTCATGCTTTCCGACGACGTCCAGGGCAAGCTCGTCGAGGAGCAGGGCTTTATCCCCGTCTCTGCCATGAAGGTCGTCAAGGACGCCAGCGGCAAGGTATCCGCTAAATAAGTAATCGCCCCGGAAAGGTTTGCAATGGCAAAACAGCTGCCAAAGCGCGACCTTGAGAACGTGGGCCTGGGCGTCACGGGCGCGTGCGTAGCGCTCGTGACGCTTGTCGTTGCCGCGCTCATCTTTATGGTCGCCCAAAAGGGCCTCTCGGCTTTTCTCAAGGACGGCGTCTCGGTCGTAGAGTTCTTCGCCGGCACCAAGTGGGATCTGGCCAACACAGCCGAAAACGGCCTGCCCTACACCGGCGCCCTGCCCCTGATCGTCACCTCGTTTGCGGTCATGGTGCTCTCCACGCTCATCGCGCTGCCCATCGCCATCGGCTCTGCCATCTTTGCGGTCGAGATCCAGCCTAAGTTTGGCTCCAAGGTCTTTCAGCCGCTTATTGAGCTTTTGACCGGCATTCCCTCGGTCGTCTTTGGCCTGATTGGCTTTCACGTGGTCGTCGGTCTTATGAAGAGCGTTTTCCACGTGAGCACAGGCCTGGGCATCTTGCCCGGCGCCATCGTGCTGGCCGTCATGATTCTGCCGACGATGACCACGCTTTCGGTCGATGGCCTGCGTGCTGTGCCCGACAGCTACCGTCAGGGCTCGCTCGCACTGGGCTACACCCGCTGGCAGACCATCTGGCACGTGGTGCTCAAGTCCGCCATGCCGTCGCTCATGACTGCGGTCATCCTTGGTATGACCCGCGCCTTTGGCGAGACGCTCGCCGTGCGTATGGTCATCGGCGGCATCGAGGCCATGCCGACGTCGCTGCTGTCGCCGGCGTCCACCATCACCACCACGCTCACCACGTCTATGGCGGTCTATGCCGAGGGCTCGGCCCAAGACGATGTTCTGTGGGCGCTCGGTCTGCTGCTGATGGGCATGAGCCTCATCTTCATCTTGATCATCCACCTTATCGGCCGCAAGGGGGCGAAGGCTCGTGGCTAGCACGCGCATCCACATCGACGAGGCGAAACTCGGGCGTGTCCAAAAGCAGGACCGCATCGCCACGGGCGTGCTGACGGCGATTGTCGCCATCGTCATGCTTATCGTCGTCTCCATGGTGGCCTACATCCTGTTCGAGGGTATCTCGACGCTGTTCCAGCCGGGCTTTCTCACGCAGCCCGCACGCGCCAACGGAACGCAAGGCGGCGTGCTCTACCAGCTGTTCGACTCGTTCTATCTGCTGCTGATCACCCTGATCATCTCGGTGCCCATCAGCCTGGGCGGCGCGGTCTTTTTGGTTGAGTACGCGCCCGATGGGCCTATTCGCGACATCGCCTCGACCGCCATCGAGACGCTGTCCTCGCTGCCCTCCATTGTCGTAGGCATGTTCGGCTTTCTGGTGTTCTCGGTGCAGCTGGGCTGGAAGTACTCCATCATCTCCGGCGCCGTCGCGCTCACCATGTTCAACATCCCCATCCTGGTGCGCGTGATTCAGCAGGCGCTCGAGGACGTGCCGCAGGCCCAGCGCGATGCGTGCCTGGCCATGGGCCTCACTCGCTGGGAGGCCACACTGCACATCCTGATTCCCGAGGCCATGCCCGCCATCGTGACCGGCATCGTGCTTTCGGCCGGCCGCGTGTTTGGCGAGGCCGCGGCGCTGCTCTTTACCTCGGGCATGAGCTCGCCGGTTCGCCTGAACTTCTTGAGTTTTAACCTGTCGAGCCCCACCTGCGCCTGGAACGTGTTCCGTCCCGGCGAGTCGCTGGCCGTGCACATCTACAAGATCTATGGCGAGGGCAGCCCCGAGGCCCAGCAGATCGTCTGGGGCATCGCGGCACTGCTGATGATTTGCGTGCTGCTGTTTAACGTAGTCGCCCGTATCGTGGGCAAGCAACTGGCAAGGAAGATGACGGCCGAATGAGCGAGATGAACACAACGCCCGCAACCGAGGCGGCATCGTCCGACACCCAGGACTTTTTGTCGAGCGTGGGGGAGAGCGAGAGGCGCGTGCGCGTGAGCGGCAAGGCCGTGAGCGACGAGGTCGTGCTCTCCGCCAAGGACGTCAACGTGTACTATGGCGACCACCATGCGCTGCACAATACGTCGCTCGACTTCCACAAGGGTGAGATCACGGCGCTCATCGGGCCTTCGGGCTGCGGCAAGTCGACCTTCTTGCGTAGCCTCAACCTGATGAATCGCGAGATTCGCCGCTGTCGCGTGGAGGGCGAGATCAACTACCGCGGGCGCAACGTGAACACCAAGACCGAGAACACGTACGAGCTGCGTCGCTCCATCGGCATGGTGTTCCAGCAGCCAAACCCCTTCCGCAAGTCCATTCGCGACAACATCACCTTTGCGCCCAAGCGCCACGGCATCACCGACCGTGACGAGCTCGACCGCATGGTCGAGGAAAGTCTGCGCGGTGCCGCGCTGTGGGACGAGGTCAAAGACAAGCTCGACAAGAGCGCCTACGCGCTTTCGGGCGGTCAGCAGCAGCGTCTGTGCATTGCGCGCACGCTGGCGCTCAACCCCGACGTAATCCTGTTTGACGAGCCCTGCTCGGCGCTCGACCCCATCTCGACGCTGGCGATCGAGGACCTCATGTCGTCGATCGTGGCCGACCGCGCCATCGTCATCGTGACGCACAACATGGAGCAGGCGTCGCGCGTGTCCAACCGCACGGCGTTTTTCTACATGGGCGATATGGTCGAGTACGACGAGACCGACGAGATTTTCCAACGGCCCAAGGATAAGCGGCTGAATGATTACCTCACCGGCATGTTCTCCTAGTCCGGGACATGCTTGAGGCCCGCGGCGGCCACGGTTGCCGCGGGACTGATTGGAGAGGCGGGTCATCTCTTGCGGGAGATGGCCCGCCTTTTTGTGTCGTGTGCGCCCCGCCTTTTCGCTGCTATCATGGACAACGTTGAATTTCTACGAAGGAGCAGGGCATATGGCGATTCTTTTGGGATGCGATTCCATCAGCCTAGAGTTTCCCACCAAGCATATTTTCGATAGCGTGACGCTCGGCGTGGGCGAGGGCGACCGCATTGGCATTGTCGGCAAAAACGGCGACGGCAAGTCGACGCTGCTGAGCGTGCTCGCCGGCACGCTGGAGCCCGATGACGGACGCGTGACGCACCGTCGCGGCACCACGATCGGCCTGCTCGGCCAAAAGGACAACCTGGTCGATACCGACACCGTGCATCATGCCGTCGTCGGCGACACGCCCGAGTACGAGTGGGCGTCGAGTCCGCGTACGCGCCAGATTCTGGCCGGCCTCATCAGCGATGTGCCCTGGGAAGGCACGGTGGGCGAGCTTTCGGGCGGCCAGCGCCGTCGCGTGGACCTCGCGCGCCTGCTGATCGGCGACTACGACGTGCTCATGCTCGACGAGCCCACCAACCACCTGGACATGCGTACCATCAACTGGCTTGCACGCCATCTTAAGGCTCGCTGGCAGCGCGGTCAGGGCGCCATGCTCGTGGTCACGCACGACCGCTGGTTCTTGGACGAGGTCTGCACCAGCATGTGGGAGGTTCACGACGGTCAGGTCGATCCCTTCGAGGGCGGCTACTCGGCATATATCCTTCAGCGCGTGGAGCGCGACCGCATGGCCGCCGTCACCGAGGAGCGCCGCCGCAACATGGCGCGCAAGGAGCTCGCGTGGCTGAGCCGCGGCGCCCAGGCACGTTCCACCAAGCCCAAGTTTCGCGTGGATGCCGCTCGCGAGCTGATCGCCGACGTGCCGCCCGTGCGTGACGAGCTGGAGCTCAAGCGCCTGGCCGTGAGCCGCCTGGGCAAGCAGGTTATCGATGTGGTCGACGTGGACGCCGGCTATGCGGATGCCGATGGCACGTCCAAACAGGTGCTCACCGATGTGACCTGGCTCATCGGCGCGGGCGACCGCTATGGCCTGTTGGGCGAGAACGGCGCCGGCAAGTCGACGCTGCTCGACGTGATCCAGGGCAAGATCGCGCCCCTGCGCGGCCGCGTGAAGATCGGCCAGACGGTGCGCTTTGGCGTGCTGTCGCAGCAGCTCGAGGAGCTCGAACCCTACATGGGCGACACGATCCGCGAGGTGCTCAGCCACTATAAGAAGTACTACGTCATTGACGGCAAGGAGACTTCACCCGAGAAGCTCTGCGAGCGTCTGGGCTTTACGACGCAGCAGCTCTGGAGCCGCATCGGCGATCTTTCGGGCGGCCAGCGCCGTCGTCTGTCGCTGCTACTGACAATCCTGGACGAGCCCAACGTGCTCATCCTGGACGAGCCCGGCAACGACCTGGATACCGACATGCTGGCGATTGTCGAGGACTTGCTGGACGGCTGGCCGGGCACGCTGATCCTGGTGACGCACGACCGCTTCTTGATGGAGCGCGTGACCGACCAGCAGTGGGCACTGCTCGACGGTCACCTGACGCATATGCCCGGCGGCGTGGACCAGTACCTGCGCCTGTGCAACGCCACGGCCGAGGGCGAGCCCGTGGGCGCACCGAGTGCCAAGACCGGCACGTTCGACACCGGCGCCGCAGCGGTTGCGGCCGAAAAGCCCAAGACGAGCGGGCAGCCCAACGGTCTTTCCAACGCCGAGCGCCAGAAGCTCCGCCGCGAGGTGAGCTCGCTCGAGCGCAAGATGGAGACGCAGCGCGCTCGCGTGGAGGAGGCCGAGGCTGCGATGGCGCAGGTCGACCCCACCAATTACACGGCGCTGGGCGAGCAGCAGGCAAAGATCGACGAGGCCCACGCCGCCATGGACGAGTTGGAGATGGCGTGGCTCGAGGCGAGCGAGAAGCTCGAGGGCGAGGAGTAGGCGAGGATGATCAAGGCCGCGTTTTTCGATATCGACGGTACGCTGCTGAGCTTTAAGACCCACCGGATTCCGGCGTCGGCGCAGCAGGTGCTCGACAGCTTTCGCGAGCAGGGAATTGCGTGCGTGATCGCCACGGGCCGTCCGACCTACCAGATGCCGGACTGGCTGTTCGACCTGGGCTGGGATGCGTACATTACGCTTTCGGGCCAGCACTGCTTTGATGGCAAGGGCGTTTACCGCAGCTGCCCGATCGATCCGGACGACGTCGCGGCGATCGTGGACCAGGTGGCGCAGGGGTGCTACGACTCGCTGTGCATGCAGGGCGAGAACTCGTTTGTGAACCGTCTATCCGAGCGCGTGGTGACGGCCGGCAGCAACGCGGGAATTGTCTACCACGAGGAGCCGTTTGAGCACGCCTTTGACGCGCCGGTCTACCAGTTTTGCGCCTTTGTGGATCCGGCCGACGAGCATATCGTGACCGACGCCGTGTCGCATTCGCTCACCACGCGCTGGTGCGACCTGTTCTGCGACATTATTCCCGCTAACGGCGGCAAGGACCTGGGTGTGGCGGCGACGCTCGAGCGGCTTGGTATCGACGCGAGCGAGGCGATTGCCTTTGGCGACGGCGAGAACGACCTGTCGATGTTTGCCGCCGTGGGCACGAGCGTGGCCATGGGCAACGCGCAGGATACCGTGAAGGCCGCGGCGACCTACGTGACGACCGCCGTAGACGACGACGGCATCTACAACGCCGCCGAGCACTTTGGCCTGCTATAGCTACGGATTCGGCACTTGGGGACGTTCCTTTTGCGCCGGCAGTCGGGGGCACTCCTTGCGGGGCGTGTCCCCGCTTTGTTTTCGTCCCGTGCGTTTTGTGAAACACGGTTAACTTTTTAGACAACGTAGTAAGACATAGGCAACTTTTGCGGTAAAGTAAATCAAGCAAAAGTATCCAAAGGCTAACTAGAAGCCATCGCGAAAGGCGGCCCATGGCCCTGCGTGAATCTGGAGAAGACTATCTCGAATCTATTTATGTGCTCTCGGAGCGCCAGGGCGTCGTTCGCTCGATTGACGTTGCCGAATACTTGGGCGTAACCAAAGCAAGCGTCTCTAAAGCCATGGCGGCCTTGGAGAGCACCGGCTACGTGGAGATGGGCAAACGCGACGTGCATCTGACGGAACGCGGTCTTGAGGTTGCCCGTCAAATGTGGGAGCGCCACTGCTTTTTCGTGGGGCTGCTGGAGGATGCGGGTGTTTCGGCTGAGGTCGCGTCGCAAGAGGGCTGCCACATGGAGCACTGCCTGAGCGAGGAAAGCTTTGAGAAGCTGAGGGCGATGCTGGGACGGGACAGCGACCGGGACCAGTAGCCCCGCCAACCAAGTCCAACTCAGACAAGGAACCCCGCCAGCAAGCGATGCCCAAGAACCGCCAGCAACGTTACCGCAGGCCGGGACCGGGCTTGGTTTTTGAAAACACTCCGCAGACCAGAAACGCCCCCGTTCGTAGCTCCGAAGGAGCAGAACGGGGGCGCTTCATTGGTCGAGGACGTTTTCAAAACCAAGCCCGGTCCCGGCCGGAGGGACCACAGGCGCTACAGGTTCTTGACACCCATCGCGCGCATGGCGTTCAGGATAGCGATGATCGCCACGCCTACGTCGCCAAAGACGGCAAGCCACATATTGGCGATACCCAGCGCTGCCAGCACAAGGATCAGCAGCTTAATGCCCAGCGCAAAGATTATGTTCTGCCAAACAATCGACATGGTCTTGCGCGCCACGCGGATCGCGCGGGAAATGTTGGACGGCTTGTCGTCCATCAGCACCACGTCGGCGGCCTCGATCGCGGCGTCGGAGCCCATGGCGCCCATGGCAATGCCCACATCGGCGCGCGTAAGCACAGGAGCGTCGTTGATACCGTCGCCGACAAAGGCGAGCTTGCCCTTGCCACTTTCGGCCGCGAGTAGCGCCTCAACGCGCTCGACCTTGTCGCCCGGCAGGAGCTGCGCGTGGAACTCGTCGAGACCGAGTTGCTTGGCCACAGACGCTGCAACCTCCTCGCGGTCGCCCGTGAGCATGACGGTGCGGTTGATACCGGCGGCATGCAGGTCGCGAATCGTTTGCTCCGCATCGGCCTTAACGGTGTCTGCAATCACGATGTGGCCGGCGTACACGCCGTCAACGAGCACGTGGAGGATCGTGCCGACAACCTCACAGTCCGGTGCTTCAACGCCGGCCGCGGCGAGCATTTTGGCGTTGCCAACGACGACGTGCTTGCCGTCGATGGTTGCCGTCACGCCGTGGCCCGCGTCGTTGGCGGAGTCGCTCACGCGCTTGGGGTCGACCTCGCCCTGGTAGGCGTCGCGCACGGACTGCGCGATGGGGTGATCGGAGAACGACTCAGCAAGGGCTGCGACTTCGAGCAGCGACTGCTCGGTATAGCCAGCCTCGGGGTGCACCGCGACGACTGAGAACGTGCCGTTGGTGAGGGTGCCCGTTTTGTCGAAGACGATGGTGTCCACGTCGGCGAGCGTCTCGAGGTAGTTGGAGCCCTTGATGAGAACGCCCAGCTTGGACGCGCCGCCGATGCCGCCAAAGAAACTCAACGGTACGCTGATCACGAGGGCGCACGGGCAGCTGACGACCAGGAAGGTCAGGCCGCGCAGGATCCAATCGGACCAAGCGCCAGTCACCAGGCCGCCGCCAAGCGCGAGCACCGCGGCAGCGCCAGTGACGGCGGGGGTGTAGACGCGGGCAAAGCGCGTGATGAAGTTCTCGGTGCGCGCCTTCTTTTCGCTGGCATTCTCCACGAGCTCCAGAACACGCGCGACGGTTGACTCGCCAAAGGGCTTGGTGGTGCGCACGTGGATGAGGCCCGTCATGTTGATGCAACCGCTGATGATATCGTCGCCGGTCTTGGCCGGGCGGGGGACCGACTCGCCCGTGAGTGCGGCGGTGTCGAGCTGGGTTTCGCCCTCGACGATGACGCCGTCGATAGGCACGCGCTCGCCGGGCTTGACCACGATCACGGTGCCGACGGCGATGTCATCGGGAAAGACCTGTTCGAGTGTGCCGTCGGCTTGCTCGACGTTAGCGTAGTCGGGCGCGATGTCCATCATGGCACTGATCGACTTGCGGCTCTTGCCCACGGCGTATGCCTGGAACAACTCGCCGACCTGGTAGAACAGCATGACAGCGGCGCCTTCGGCCATGTGCGGGTCGGTGTCGGGGAAGAGCACCATGGCAAACGCGCCGATGGTCGCGACGGCCATGAGGAAGCTCTCGTCGAAGGCCTTGCCGCGGCGGATGTTATTGAATGCCTTTTGCAGTACGTCGTAGCCGGCAATCAAAAACGGCACGAGGAACAGCACAAAGCTGGCGTAGATGTTGCCGGGCTCCCCAAATGCGATAGCGAGGGCGCCGAGCTCGTCGAGGGCATAAACAACGGCAAAAATGCCCAGTGCTACCAGGATGCGGTTGCGCTTATGCTCAAGGGACTCTTTCTTCTTGCGCTTCTTCTTTTTCTTCTTGGGATCGGCGGCTGCCATGATTCAAACCTCCCATTTGAGTGTATGAACACTTGCTCATATAATTTCGCGAGCAAAGGCCGCGGCAAGCGCGGCCTCGCAGGTCAACGTATGCGCGGGTTAGAGAATGATCTCGCAGTCCGGCTCGGCGTCGGCGGTGAACTCAACGACGCGGTCCAGGACCTCGTCGAACTTGGCGTCGTCGGCCTCGAGCGTCAGCTTCTGGGTCATAAAGTTGACCGAAACGGACTTGACGCCCTCGAGCTTGGCAAGTTCGTCCTGAAGCTCGCGCGCGCAGTTGGCGCAATCGATCTCGTCGAGCTTAAACTGCTTTTTCATGGTGGGTTCCTTTCCCTGTGTTAGCGGTCTGGGTGCCGGCCGCGCTGATACCGTGGGTGATTGCTATTCGCAGATATGGCTCATGCCCTGGTTAAGCATGGTGTAGACGTGATCGTCGGCGAGCGAGTAGAGAATGTTGCGGCCGTCGCGGCGGAACTTGACCAGGTGCGACTGCTTAAGCGTGCGCAGCTGGTGCGATACTGCCGACTGCGAGGTTGCGGTCGCCTCGGCGATGTCGGCCACGCAGAGCTCGCGGCCCATGAGGGCATAGAGGATCTTGATGCGTGTGGTGTCGCTGAAGACCTTGAACAGGTCGGCCAGGTCGTACAACAGCTCCTCGTCGGGAAGGTCCTCGGGCGAGCAGGTGGTGGGGACGATCGGCTCGGTGGCCTCGATGCCAGTCTTTGTTTCATCAGCGTGGCTGCTCATTGCAACATCCTTTCATATGAACATGCGCTCATATAAATTACTTCCGATTATATGAGCGCATGTTCATATGTCAATGACGTACAGGTAATTCGTCGCATAAAATGATGGGGAATAGTGGACGAGATTCCGGACTGAGCGGTTTTGATAGCCGATGCCGGGGTGGGTGCCCCCGCGCCGTGCAAAAATTGGAGTATTCTGCAACTATAGGGGGTCCGTTAATCTATTCCAGGCCAAATAAAGCCGCTCAAGAGTTATCCAAGGGCGGTAAACAGACAAGGTCTTCCTCAAATGTTGCCTAACGTTCCCGTTCGATAGCGTTTTTGTTTTTCATTTGGATTAACTTGTGGGTGCTGGAGGGCCGACCCTGCTGAATACTCGCAATTTTGCACATCGCTAGGGTACCCACCTTGTTAGCCGGTCTAGCTTCCGGCCCCGAAGATTCTGCCCTCGGGCGCGAGGCTGCTTATTTGGGCAAATGATGGGCTGTCGGATTCGACAGTCTGCATGTCATCGATTGCCGGAACTTCATTTATTGTCGGGTCATCCAGCGTGATGCCTTCGAGTGTTGCTTTTTCGAGGTCGATTCGTTGACGATCTTCGGAATCCTGGCGAAGCTGCTTCTGAATTCGCTTTTTCTCTTCTATAAACCTTCTGAGCACAAACTGTCTCAGGTCCTCTTGCATGATTTGAAAGTCTTTTGGCAGACGCGAGGGGCGTATGCCCTCTTTCCGTTGGATCGCCTCCATGACCCTAACGAAAGCGCTGGCATGCATAAAGGAATAACGACTGACGGTGATGATTCCGCATCCCATGGACGCAAGCGCATTCTTGCGCTCCTCATCGATGGCGCGGTCTTCTTCCGCGTCATGATAAAACCCGTTGTATTCAATGTCTGTGCGAGATTTCTTTAGATACGCATCCATAAAGAACTTTTTGCGTCTCGTGAGATTCTTTGCGGCAGCGGTGACCTGCACCTCGTAATCGGTCTCAATTCCCTTAATACCAAGCCCTCCTTCGCTTTTAGGCAGCGTTAGCATCATGACAAAGGCCGTTTCCATAGGAGACCGGCATCCGTCGCGCACACATTGGATTGCCTTTCGGGCAAGGGCCAGACCGTCGCATCTGGTAATGGAATTAAAGAACTGTTTTAACCTTTCGGTCGAGGTGAGCGCGAAACGCTCGTTATACGAGGTGGAAGAGCCGGTTCCAAGGGAGTAAGCGCCGCACAATTCAAAGTAGTACTCCACCAGTTCGCGAAAAGGGAGATAGGTGGCGGCCTGAAGTGCGCAAAGCTCAACGCCAACAATGAAGATGCCATCTTTGAGCTCTATAAAGCGTGAGCTCGAGAATCGTTTTGACGAAACGTGGCATTGACAGTTCATTGCATAGCGCGCATTCCTGCGATCAAACACCATTACTTCGAGGCAATCATTTGCGTCAAGGGAAACATCGTGTTTGGTGAACCATTCTGCGGCTGCGTCAAGGAGCGTTCCGGTGGGACATGATCCGTAAATCGCGGCAGGGTTACAGGGCTCGGTGTCTTTCGCAGACGCCGAATGCGCGGCCTGGTAGACCGCTTTTGCAGTGGTATGTGACAATACGATACTCATGGTATATATCGTGTCAGCTAATGCCGTGTTGATGGCGCTGAGTGGGAAAGTCGTTTTAGGGGCCTAACCAAATGCTGTCCAAAAGCTTGACGCAATTATGGGTTGGCACGCCTAAAATCAATGTTATCGCAGCTTAGCTATAGCATATAAAAACTCAATTGCTGCACATTTGATATCGATGCATCGCCATCCGACAACGAATTACGTGTCGGGAATTGGCCGAAATCGTTCAAAATGAGGGTTCAGAATTTGTGATGGCAGATCTATCTGTGGAACGTAGGGCGGCCCCGCTGCGGTGTTTCCCGCTGCGAGGCCGCTCGTGAGCAAGCAGTGTTTGTCGCAGGCGTTGCTATTTCGCGAATAGGTTCTTGAGGTTGAACTCGGCCTGTACCGTGCGGAGCATGAGGTCGGTGTCGTCCAGACCCAGATGCTGCTCGTTGGCGTCGGGCGCGAGGGTGCCGCGACGGCGTGCCCAGTTCTCGAGCGCGGCGGGGGCGGACTCGCGGGGGAGCGAGCGCACGTCGGCGTCCAGGCTGCGGCAGATCTGGCGCGAGTCGATGACGATGATCTTACCCGCGCGGCGTGCCTCGGCGTAGCCGTCCAGGTGGATCTTGAACCAGCTGTCCTCAAACGCGGCGTTGTGTGCCATGTACGGGTACTTCTTCATGAGCTTGAGCAGCTGCTTCTGCAGTTCCTTGTTCTCGCGGAACGGCTTTTTGCCGTCGATGTCGTTCCAGGTGATGTGGTGGATATTCGACAGCGGTACATCCTCGCCGCGGTAGATGTCGGGCAGGCCACAGTAGTGCGCCTCGGCGTCGTGCGGGATGGCGTCGCTGGTGAGTTCCATGATCTCCCAGCCGACGTTGATGATATAACCGCGTTCGGGTGCACGGCCGGTGGTCTCGATGTCGACACCGAGCACGGTGCCCTGGATGGGCTTGCGGGCGTAGGCCACGCCGAGCGCGTCGCGGTCACCGCGGATCTCGCGCATAACGGACGCGGCGGTGCGCTTTTGCATTTTGCCGATGGCGGCGCAGGTGTCGGCGTCGGACAGGCCGCGCGAGAGCGTCGCGGGCGTCACATTGCGCAGGCGTGCCTCCCCAATCTGGTCGCAAAGGTCGCGGTTGCGGTCGGCCAGGTCGCGCACGGTGGCAAAGTCGAAGCCGGGGTCGTCCTCGGCAGTAAAATACTCGGTCTCGAGCACCTTGAGGGCCTCTTCGCCCTTCTGGCGTTCGGACTCCATGGCACCGTGGTCGCCATAGATAAACATGGGAATAAACGGCTGGCGCTCGTATTCAAGTGCTTGCGATACGTTCATATGCTACTCCTTGGACGGGCCGCGTTGTGCGGCTCGAGGTTACTGAGTTATGGCGAGATGATAGTTTACCATAGGCAACTATTGGCACCGCGCCCGGGACAACTACAATACCCTAGTTGACCGCTAGGACTTTTACAATGCTGCCGAAAGACACGAAAGGTTCCATCCGTCATGGATTTACTGATTGATATTCTGCTCGACGCCGGCAAGGACACGCTGTCGCTGGTGCCGTTTTTGTTGGTGACGTATCTTGCTCTCGAGACACTTGAGCACGTTGCGGGCGACCGCGTCAACGGCGCTATCAAGCGCGCCGGCGCTGCGGGTCCCGTGGTTGGCTCGCTGCTGGGCATTGTGCCGCAGTGCGGATTTTCGGCCATGGCAGCAACGCTGTACGCCGGCCGTGTCGTGACCTTGGGCACGTTGGTGGCGGTGTTCCTTTCGACCTCCGACGAGATGCTGCCGCTGCTACTTGCCGAGCAGGTTCCCGTGCAGACTATGGCGATGCTTTTGGCTTCGAAAGCGCTTATCGCACTGGTCACGGGCTTTATCGTAGATGCCGCCATTCGCGGTCTGCGTCGCAACGCCCGCGCGCATGCGGCGATTCGTCGTACCGTGTTGGGGACCACTGTCAATCCGGCGCACGTTAACTGCGCGCATGACGACCACAGCGGCGGTGACATCATCGACGAGGTGGCCGAGGCGGGCGTGAGCGCCGACCACATCCACGAGTTGTGTGAGCGCGACCATTGCGGTTGTGATGAAGACGAGGACGAGCACGAACACGGACATGGCCACGATCACGGTCATGAGGGCGAATATGAACACCATGATGGTCACGGTCACTCCCATTCCCACGAAGGGACGCCTGTCCTGTCGATTATCCGCAGCACCATCTCCCACACCGTGCAGGTATCGGTATTCATTTTCCTGGTGACGCTGATTCTGGTTGCCGTGCTCGAGACGTTCGGCGAGTCCGCAATCGAGCAGTTCCTGCGCGGCAACGAGACGCTTGCGGTCCTGGGCTCGGCACTCGTCGGCCTGATCCCCAACTGCTCGGCCAGCGTCGTCATCACGCAACTGTACCTGGAAGGCGCGCTGCAGCTGGCCCCGATGCTCGCCGGCACGCTCATTTCCGCCGGCGTGGGTTATCTGGTGCTGTTCCGCACCAACCGCAGCGCCCGCGAAAATGCCGTGTTCCTGATTATGATGTACGTCATCGGCGCGGGCTGGGGTCTCATCCTTTCCGCCTTTGGCCTCTAAGTAGATGTTTGGGATAGGCCGTAAAAACTGGGGTATACCGTAAAATCTACCGCCATGACTTGGGCGTTGGATGCGCGTCAATCGCCAAAACAAAAAGGTAGATTTCCGGACATGTCCCAAAAATCTACCTTGGTTAGCGCAGCAGCTCGGTGAGGTTGCGTTTAAAGCGGGCGCGGTCTTCGCTGGTAAATGCCGCCGGCCCGCGAGTGCGTCCGCCGGCGCGGCGCACCTTCTTTTCCTCGTGGCGAATAAACAGCTGCATGTCGATGGTTGCTTTGTCGTAGACGCGCCCGCGCACACCGATAGCGGCGGCATCGCGCCCGAGCACCATGCTCGCCAAGCCAATGTCCTGCGTCACGACCACGTCGCCCGCCTGCAGGCGTTCGACAATGGCAAAGTCGGCGCTGTCGGCGCCCACGCTCACGTTGAGCGTCGTGACCCAAAAGCCGCGTCGCGCGTGCTCGGCATCGCGCGGGTCGTCGCGGCGAATGTGTCGTTCCAGGTTTTGCGTGCTATTGCCGGCGATAACAACGGCGACGCCCGCCCGCCGCGCGCAGTCAATCGACTCGCGCGTGACCGGGCAGGCGTCGGCATCAATAAAGAGCGTTCGCGGCATCTAGTGCACCAGTTTGCCAAATTGAATGGCGCGAACAATGAGCGTTACGCCAAACACCAGCAGCGCGGCGCCACTAAAGATGACAAGCATCTTGGCCGACCACAGCGGATAGATAAACACGAACATGCCGGCGATGATGGAGAGTGCACCGCTCAGGATGGCAAGGGCGCGGTTGGACGAAAGCTCGGACTCCAGAATGGACATGACACCTTCGACAATCCAGCCAAAGCCGGCCACGATAACCACCATCGTGGTGAGTGTCGCGGTCGAGAAGGCCTGGTTGCGCAGGATTATGACGCCGCCCAGGATAATGAGTAGGTTGGAGATGATGCTCGTCACGCGCCAGCCAGTGGGCAGCAGCGGCTCAAAAATGGCAGTGAACAGCCTGATGGCAGCGGTGATTACAAAGTAAAAACCCAGGACGGTCGTCAAAAAGACGAGGGACTTGGCGGGTGCAAAAAGCAGCGCGATGCCAGCAATGAGCGCCACGACGCCCGTGATGGCGTAGATCCAGCGCACGGCCTTGACGGCTTTGCCCGCCATACTTTTCTCGTCAAATCCAAACTGGCTCGATTTTTGGTCATCGTTCTTAAAGATGCCCATAATGTCTCCTTTCCGTGCGGCGTAAGCCTTGATCGTTACAACCAGTATCCCCTAAGGGCGCTGACGTATGGGTCGGGGAGGGCGAAACGTAACCCAAAGGCTCCGAATTGTTTCCGTTGTTCCCCACGTCGCGATTTTCTATTCAACAGGTGTAGAACATTGCAGCCCTGTTCGTTATTGCCTACGTTAGGTTAGATTTTCCTAAGGACAATTGGCTTGTATTGGGGGTCCCTATGAACGAAGCAGTTCCCGAGGCACCGTCGAGTGTCGAATCGATGGCAAAGCAAGGTTGCGAAAAGCTCGGTCTGGAAGCGTTTGATGCGCTGGTCCGTCGTGCCCGTACGTGCCGTCGCTTTGACGAGTCCATGCGCGTGCCGCGCGAGTTTTTGCTCGAGCTGGCGGAACTGGCGCACCTGGCTCCCTGCGGTGCCAATGCTCAGCGTCTGCGTTTTCACGTGGTGAGCGGTGCCGAGGATTGCGCGCGTGTATTTGACGAGCTCGCATGGGCCGGCGCACTTAAGGATTGGCCGGGTCCTGCCGAGGGCGAGCGCCCGACCGGCTACATCGCGATTCTGGCTGAGCGCGCCGTTCCGGGCAAGCCTGCCGCTCCCATTACCGAGGTCGACACGGGCATTGCCGCGCAGACGATGATGCTCGCCGCCCGCAGCGCTACGCCCGAGGTGGCAGCCTGCATGTTCAAGGCCTTTACGCCCCATGCGATCGATGCCATGGGGCTCGATAACGACAAGTATGAGCTCAAGCTGATCATGGCCTTTGGCGTTCCGGCCGAGATACAGGTGATCGATGCGATCGATTCCAACCCCGATGGCTCCATCAATTATTGGCGCGACGAGGCACAGGTGCACCACGTACCCAAGCGTTCGCTCGCCGACGTGCTGGTGTAGCTGAGCGTCACCGCGGCGTGATCAGACGGTAAACCACCACAAAGGTGCCTGTCCCCTTTGTGGTGGTACGAGGGGAGGGCGTGTGGCAGATCTGTATTTGGTGCGGCATGGGCAGACTGAGCTCAATGTGCAGAGCATTTTGCAGGGCTGGCACGATTCGCCGCTTACGGCGCGCGGGCGCGAGCAGGCGCTGACGGCGCGTACGGCGTTTGCGGCGCGTGGCGTGGCCTTTGATCATGTGTATTCCTCGCCGTTGGGCCGGGCGCGGCATACGGCCGAGCTTATCGTTGGCGAGGGCCGTTCCATTGAGCTGGTCGATGACCTGCGTGAGTGGCATTTTGGCTCGCTGGAGGGCACATCAAATCGCGAGATGCCGCCGCAGCCCTGGGGCGATTATCCGGTGGCCTTTGGCGGCGAGTCGGAAGTGCAGCTTCAGTCGCGCATGGTCGCGGCGCTGTCCCGTATTATGGCCCGGCCGCAGCACGACTGCGTGCTGGCGGTTTCCCACGGCTCAGCCTGCCAGGAGTTTCTTGAGTATGTGACTGGCGGGGGAGAGCTACCCGACAACGGTGCCGTGCTTCATTTTGGCTATTGCGACGGGGCGTTTTCGCTCTTGGGTTGGTAACGAACGAAAGGACCCCTATGAATAAAGATCTGTATCTGGTCCGTCATGGACAGACGATATTCAACCTTAAGCGTATCATTCAGGGGTGGAGTGACTCGCCGCTTACGCAGTTGGGTTGCGACCAGGCGGCGCGCGCCGGCATGTTTTTACGTGCGCGCGGCATTGAGCCCGATCATGCCTACACCTCTACGCTTCATCGCACCGAGCAGACTATCGCCAACTTGTGGCCGGGCTTGGCGTACGAGCGCCTGGACGGCCTGCGTGAGTGGTTCTTTGGCGACTTTGAGGCCGAGCGCGTGATGCTTATGCCCGAGCGCCCGTGGCGCGACTTCTATCGGCAGTTTGGCGGCGAGGGCCAGATCCAGGTGCGCACGCGCATGGTGGCGACGCTGACCGATCTTATGCAGCGTCCGGACCATACGTGTGTGCTCGCGGTAAGTCATGGCTCAGCTATCAAGGAGTTTTTGGACCACGTGCGGGGCGCGGCGGCCGACGAGCGCGAACGCGTGCCGGGCAACTGCTCAGTGCTGCATTTTGCGTTTGACGATGCGGCCGATACGTTTGAACTGGTCGAAGTCTTTACGCAGGAAGACTACGCGCGCGAGCTGGGGCTAGAGCCGCTCGTGGCGGCGGCAGGTCCGCAGCGTGGATAACGCTGACGTTGCGGCCCGGTTTACCGGCGTAATTGTTTGATGCGAAAAGGGCGGAGGTGCATGCGTTTGCTGCATCTCCGCCCCTTGTTTGTTTGGATGCTGGGTTTTCCAGCTTAGCGTTTGAGTTCGCTAGAACCGTGAGACCTGGTGAGTGAGCAGACCCGTCGGAACCTGCGGCGCGCTGCCGCTGACCTGCGCGGCGGGGAACAGCACGGCTACAGCAAAGTTGAACGGCTCTTTGCCAGAGTAGGCGCCGGCAGCGCGGGCCTCGTCGGCCAGAATCTGCGATGCCCCAGCCAGTGCGGCGACATAGGCGGAGTCACCGGCGAACACCGGGTCGGGCGCCTGATCGAGCATGGCACGGATGGCGGCAACGGCGTCCTCGCGCTTGACCTCCCACACGCGATGTGTGACGCCCGCGGGATCGGTGACGGCGTAGAGCGATGCGCCCTCTTTGGCAGCGCTCAAAATGATATCCATGACGGGCGACGCCTCGTAGGCGAGCGACACGGGGCGCGGCTGCACCTTGAGCTCGGCGATCGCGCGCGCGGTGGCGAGTGCGTCGATGCTCTCGGCGGCAGCCTCGTCGCCGCCCGTCAGCACGTTAACCGGGCAAATCGCCACGACACCCGTCACGCGTCCCGGCTCACCCGAGCATTCGTACACGTAATACGCCGCGCCTGGATCCTTGAGCATCAGACCATCGGCAATGGCTCCGCGCAGAGCATCGTTGCCGCTCAGGATGCTGCCCATTGCAGGCAGTGCCTCGAGCACGCGGTCCTGAGCCGGGCGGATGCAGGGAAACGGAAGTGCTTTCATGGGGCGGTCCTAACGCACGAGTCGGTTTGTTCGCGGCTTATTATGCCCCAACTTGGCCGCTCGCGTCCCAGAGCACGTTATCGGCGAGCGCGATTAGCACCTGCTGACAACGAACGATGTCGGCGTGGGGCACATATTCGTTGGGCTTGTGGGCGAGCGCGAGCGAGCCTGGGCCATAGCTCATGCAGTTACGGTTACCCGTCTTGCCGGCAATGACGGCAGTGTCGGTGTAGCCGGTAAAGAAGCCGACGGTCGTATCCGTGCCCGTTACATCGTCTGCTGCGCACTTGAGTGCAGCTAGAAGGGGAGAGACCGGATCGCGCTCGATGGCGGGGCGGTCGCCCGTCACGGTGTAGCTGCCATGGCAACCGGGAACGGTGGCTTCGGCGACGGCGATGGCATGCTCGACCATATTGATTGCGGCGGCCGTATCGGTCGGCGGGGTCAGGCGCATGTCGACCCAAACTTTGGCGCGGTCGGGTACGACGTAGGGGCGATATCCGCCCTCGATTTGGCCAAACGTGATGGTCGAAGGCCCCAGCTCATCGTGCGCGGGCAGCGCCGCAAACGCGCGACGAAGCGAACACACGACCTCGGCCATGGCGGCGACGGCATCCGCGCCCTTCCAAGGCTGGCTCGCATGCGCCGTCACGCCAGCCATTTCAATCTCGAACCACGTGCGACCCTTGTGCGCCACCTGGATCTGTCCGTCGGTGGGTTCGGTGTCCAGCACCCATTCGCGCGAGCCGACCCAGCCAGCATCGATCGCGGCCTCTGAGCCGCGCATGAAGTCTTCCTCGTCGACCGAGCAGATGAGCGAAAAGCCGCGGCGTGGCAGCGCGCCATCCGCCGCCACGCGTTCGAGCGTATGGACCAGTGCGGCAATGGCGCAGGCCAGGCCACCCTTCATATCGCAGGCACCGCGGCCATAGAGTTTATCGTCGCGCACAACCGCCCCAAGCGGTGCGATGTCTGCGTCCCAGCCATCGCCCAAGGTGACGGTATCCATGTGGCAGATATAGATCAGCCGCGGCTCGTCGCTTTGGCCCGGCACGGTGACTTTAAGGTTGCGGCGCCCGGGCAGCACTTCGAGCTCCTCAATCTGCACGGCATCGAGCGCAGAACTATCAAGTTGTGCCAGCTGCTGCTCAATGAGCCTCTTAATGAAGCGCTCGATCTCGTCCTCATACGCGCCCGGGTCTGAGCTTTCGATCCGCACAAGCTCCTGCGCAAGCCGCCAGGCAAAGTCCTCATCAACCATATGCAACCTCACAATCAGTTTGCTTTCCAAACCGATTGTAAGCCTCCTGAGAGATCCGCGACGTGGGCGTGGCAGTATTTACCGTTCGCAGGCCGAGCCAGTGCGTTTGCCGTCCGAGCGGGTTCACAAGCGACGCAGCGGGTACGTACCCTTCATGGACGACATGCTGTGCGACATATCTGCCTTTCGGTATCACCGGATACCCCCACAGGTCTTGGCAATAATGCCGGACCTGCCTGATTCTGTAGACGATCCGCGCAGGGAGCACCTATGTGAGCATCCGCTCGTCACGCATTTCCTGGGCACCCCGTTACACGTGTTGGCGCAGGGCAGCTGCGGACGTAAGGGCGATCGCATTGTCAGGCATGTTTGGAACGGGGAGAGGCCGTTTGATTCCATGCGACAGACAGAGTTTGGCCTCGATGTCGCGTCCCCGCTCTTTACCCTGCTGACCCTGGCTTCCTCGGTCTCAAACGAGCGTCTGATCATGTGCATGTATGAGATGTGCGGCACCTTTGCCGTGTGCAAGATTGCGCCTCAGGTAAAGTCGGCACTTGAGCAGGCATACGGGGGCCGGTGGGGTGACGCACGGTCGGGCTGGGAAAACGTAAAGGATACCTCGGGGAATCCAACGGACTTGTGGAAACGACCTCCCTTGATTGAGCTCTCTGAGCTTACAGAGTACGTCGATAAGATCCAGGGGCTCCGCGGCGCTAAATCGTTCACACGTGCCGCGAAGTGCATTAGGGGGGTGGCGGCATCGCCGCTCGAGGTCCAGGCTTCGATGCTGTTTGGTCTTACGAGGTTGCGCGGCGGCGAAGGGCTGCGCCTTACCAATAACGTCGAGATTCGCTTGACGCGCAGCGCCCGCCTGATTTCGGGGCTTGATAGGCGCTATGCCGATATCCTGCTGGCAAATAAGGACGGCAGCCGAGAGTGTCTGGTTGAATGCCAGGGTAAAGCCATTCACGGATCCATTGAATCCAAGATTTCGGACTCCGATCGAACGACGGCGCTGCAAGCGATGGGATATCCCGTCATTCTGATGACCTATGGTCAGCTGGCCGACTCCGATGCCTTCCGCGTGGTGATGGAGCTCATCATGTCCTATCTCGATGTGCCGCTGAAAGACAAGACGCCGCGACAGCAGGAGCTCGAACGGCGGCTTCGTGAGGAGATTTTTATCGATTGGGCAGGAATGTAGCCGCGCGGGTGGAAAACGGTCGCGCGGACTAGAGTTTTGGTCACAAAAAGACTTATATTTCGCCTTGGAGGGGCCTTAAAAATGCTATCTAGAATAAGTTGTTTCGGAAAATGGACAGTCAACTTACATTCGGCACATAGAGATCGATTTTTACCTACTAAAGTCCCTGATAAAGCTGTTTATCAAAGCGGGTGTGCTTAGCGACTTGAGCCTCACTATCGATTATCTGAAAAAACTTGTTCTTGGTATCATTTTAAAGTCGTCCGGAGCAACAAAATCGGCCCCCGTTTCGTGAAAACGGGGGCCGAATGGGCTTCGTGGTCTGTCTGGCAGGATTGGCGCCGGCGCTATTTAATCACGCGCACACGATACATCGACGGAATTTGCTTAAGTGCCTCGATCGTGCTGCCGTCCAGGTGCTCATCGGTGTCGAACATGGTGTAGGCGTTCTCGCCAGCGGACTCGTTGGTCATGCGCTGCACGTTGGCGTTGTCCTTGGCGAGAATGGCCGTGATCTGGCCGATCATGTTGGGCACGTTGGCATGCAGGCAGGCAATGCGGCTTGCGGCGCGCGCCTTGCCCATGCTGCAGGCGGGGTAGTTGACGCTGTGCGCGATGTTGCCGTTTTCCAGGTAATCCTTGAGCTCGCTGATGGCCATGTCGGCGCAGTTGGCCTCGGCCTCGCCGGTGCCGGCGCCCGAATGCGTGGTGATAAACGTGTTGGGCATCTTGACGGTCTTGGGCGTGGCAAAGTCGCAGCTAAACCAGCTGAGCTTGCCCTCGCGCAGGGCGGCGTCGACGGCGTCCTCGTCAATGATGGTCTCGCGCGCGTAGTTGATGAGCACGGCGTCGGGCGCCAGCAGGTTAATCTGCTCGGTGCTGATCATACCGATGGTGTCGGCCTTGCTGGGCACGTGCACGGTGAGGTAGTCGCAGCCGCGGCACAGATCCTCGAGCGTGCCCACGCGCTGCACCTCGCGGCTCAGCACCCACGCGTGCTCGACGGAAATGAACGGGTCGTAGCCGTAGACGTCCATGCCCAGATCGACACAGGCGTTGGCGACCTTGGAGCCCACGTTGCCCAGGCCGATGACGCCAATGCGCTTGCCCTTGAGCTCGCGACCCACAAAGGCCTTCTTGGCCTTCTCGGCGTCGACTTGGATATCGGGGTCGTCGGCGTTGTCGCGCACCCAGTTCATCGACTGCACCACGCCGCGGCTCGAAAGCACCAGCATGCCCAGGACGAGCTCCTTGACGGCGTTGCTGTTGGCGCCGGGGGAGTTAAAGACAACGACGCCCTTCTTGGCGTACTCCTCGACGGGAATGTTGTTGACGCCGGCGCCGCAGCGGGCGATGGCGCGAATGCCCTCGGGCAGCTCGTAGCCGTGCAGGTCGGTCGAGCGCATCAGGATGGCGTCGGCCTCCTCGGCGGTGCTTACAAACTCGTAGCCCTCGCCAAACTCGACTTTGCCGTCTTTAGTGATGTCGTCGATGGTCTTAATCTTACGCATGGAAAAACTCCTTAGCAGGTTTTGATCTAAGCAGGGTAGTTTGAAGTGGCTGGTCGGCCCGCGCGTTGCGGGCTAGTTAGATCGCGGGCTCAAACTATGCTGCGCTTCGAAGTCCTTCATGTACGAGGCCAGCGCCTGCACGTCTTCCATGGTGACGGCGTTGTACACGCTGGCGCGCATGCCGCCCACCAGGCGATGGCCCTTGACGTTTTGAATCTGGTGCTCGGCCGCGCCTGCGACAAAGGCGGCGTCGAGGTCGGCATCGCCGGTGCGGAACGTGACGTTGGCGATGGAGCGGCTGTCGGCCTGCGTGGTGCCATGGAACAGTTCGCTTTGCTCGAGCAAGTCATAGAGCAGGTTGGCTTTGGCCCAGTTGCGCTCGGCCATGGCGGCAAGTCCGCCGGTCTGCTCAACCCAACGGAACACCTTGCCGCACACGTAGATGCCAAAGGTGTTGGGCGTGTTGAGCATGGAGTCCTTGGCGGCTTGGGTCTTAAGGTCCATGTACTGCGGCGTCTGCGCATAGGCCGGGCCTTCGGCGATAAGGTCGTCGCGCACGATGACCACGGTCACGCCCGCGGCGCCGGCGTTTTTCTGCGCGCCGGCGTAGATGAGCCCGTAGCGCTCAACGTCGAGCGGCTGCGACAGAAAGCAGCTCGAGACATCGGCGACCAGCGGCACGTCGCCGCAAGCGGGCAGCTCGTGGTACATGGTGCCAAAGATGGTGTTGTTCTGGCAGATGTAGACGTAGTCGAGCCCGTCGCCCGCAGCCTCGGCGGCAATACGCGCGTTGATGTCGGCCATGTCGGGGATGCAGTCGAAGTTGGTGTCTTCGGAGCTTGCGAGCAGCACGGCCTCGCCGTACTTGGCGGCCTCCTTGTACGCCTTGTTGGCAAAGTTGCCGGTCACGACGTAGCCGGCGCGGCCGCGGCGCATGAGGTTCATGGGGATGCCCGCAAACTGCAGCGTGGCGCCGCCCTGCAAAAACAGGACACGGTAATTGTCGGGGATGCTCAGCAGACGGCGCAGGGTTGCCTCGGCGTCGTCGATGATTTGCTGGTACATGCAAGATCGATGGCTCATCTCGAGCACGGACATGCCGCAACCGCGGTAGTCCATCATCTCGTCGGCGATCTCGGCGAGCACGCTTGTAGGCAGCGCCGCCGGGCCAGCTGAGAAGTTGTGCACACGTGCCATCTTCTAGTTCCCCCTCGTAGTCGTTTGAACGTTCGGGATACTTTAGCACAGTGGAGCGCCAGGCGCGACTGCATCACGGTAAAACTCGAGTGCGTCGCTATGATTTACAGGATGGTTACATGGGGGAGGGCGGTCGCAAGGTCTATATCGCCGGGATATACCGTGACAGGTACTCTTTGAGCGCGGGGTCGCACACATAGAGATACGTTCCTAACATGCCGCGCGTCATGAGGACGTAGTAGGCGTTGACGATGATCTTTTGCAGATCATCGTCGCTTGCCTTTTTCTTGGCAACGGCATCTTTGAAGTTTGCCCTGTTAACGTTGACTGCATCTTTGTTCGAATCGTAGTAAATGTCGGGACCCAGAATTACGAATCCGTAGTTGAGGTCGTAGCCTTGTACCGTATGAATGCATCCGACTTCGTTGGCGGCGTTGGCGGAGTTAACCCAATCCTTCTGGGTTGAGTTCCAGCGTTTGGGAATGCCCTCGATGACGATATCGAACGCATCTTTGTTATTCTTCGTTTCCCACTTCCACGCAAAGCCTGCCATCATGCGGGATAGACCAACTTCTTCTTCCTTGGTTTGCTGCAGAGAGCAGAAGTCCTCAAATTGGTCGACGATTCCAAACTGGTATCTGGGGATATCGCTGTCCGGATCCCCGGCTCGCGAATCGTAAGGCTCCGATGAAAAGAGTGCTTTGAACTTCATGCCGGCATGCATGTACGCTTTGTTATCAAGCAGGTCGTAGACAAAATCGAGGTACTCATCGCCGCCACGCACGCGCATTTGGGTACTCAAGTTGAATTCTTCGGTCTCGATGCCGGCTTCTTCGAGTTGGTTGAGTCGCTGCTCAAGGCCATCTCGGTTGAGTCCCGATGCGCGGACTTGCTGTTTGGGGTCAAAGAACAGGCACGCCTTGTCGCAGCATTTGAAAATCCAATCCACCTGGCTGCTCGTGCGCGGCAAGCTGAGTCGTTCACATGTGTTGTAGAAAGCTCCGATGCCGGCGCCGGCGGATAAGTAGTTTCCCAGTCGGTGCGCCTCGTCGACAATCAAGACGTCATACCGATCGTTTTTTGTGACGTCGTTGGGGCTCAGGATATCGCCGGGCTTTAACCCGGGGAGGAAGTGCGTGAGTTTTTTGAGTGTCTTGCTCAGAGACTCCATGGGCGTCACGAAGCCGACCCGCAGACCGGAAAGGTTCGGCTCATTTTTGATTTTGAACATGAGACTGATGGCGAGGATTGTTTTGCCTGTTCCCGGCGCGCCGTTCACGACGGTTACGCGCTCTTTCTTGGGACCGCCGTGTTTAATGTCTTCATGCTCTTGCTCGAGCCGCCTGTAAATCGCCTCAATCGTTTCGTATTGATCGGGCGTGAGCGTTTTGAAGGGCGAGAATTTGAACAGGTCGGTATTCTCGAGCTCTTCGATGGGGTGGATCGCATAGTTCTCTTCGCGAAGCTTTGTCCAGAGGTCTCTGAACTTCTGGCGATACTGAGGTCGCTCAAAATAATCGAACTGGGCATAGCCATTGTTGGCGTTGGTTACCTGGTATTTTTCGTCAGCGCAGAACAGCTCGATAAGTCGATTCTCAAACTCAAATGTTGCTGACTGATTGAAGGTTGGATTGTCAATCAGGAGGGTCCGGTCGAAGTCTTTGTCCACGTTTGCGGCGTGTTGCTTCATGCGGCGTCGATAATTGGTCGTTTGACCGATGTACGCCGTTTTGTTTTTACTGTTGGTCAGAATATAGAGAACGGGCCAACTCTCGTCATGGTGGAATCCGGGCTTTGGCGTGCCAAAGTCCTGCAGCGATTCGCTTGCCTCGAAGGGTTGGGGGAGGGGAAGCGTGTATTGTCGAAGGGCGAACTCATTATTCATGGTGGGCCGCCTTTCTGTATTCGCTGGAGCTGGTGTCGACGGGATAGCGCTCGCCGTTGCGTTTGAGTTTGGACGAGAGCGCCTTTGGGAGGTCGATTCCGTTTAGATCGGCGAAACGTAGGAGAAAGAGGAGCGTGTCGGCAACTTCGTCTTCGATGGCTTGGCGCTGATCAGGGCTATCGAACATTTCTGCAATGCGCTTGTCGCTCATAAAGCGGAAAAGCTGAAGGAGTTCGGAGGACTCTGTCGCTATGCCGATGGCAAGTTCCTTTGGAGTGTGATATTTGCGCCAATCGCGCGCATCACAAAAATCTCTGACTTGTTCTGTCATGGCAGTGAGCTTGTCCATCATCCGTAACCTCCCTGATGTTCATTTTTTTATTATGGCCGTATCTGGAGTTTATTGCACATCAGTTGGGACGTGCGGTTTGTCCGGCCGCGATTGCCCGGTAGGAGGATTCACCGTGAAGATTGAAGTTGATGTAGACCAGCTGCGCGAGGGCTTGCTCGACTACGCGGGGAGCGCGGCTGGCGTGGGCTTTCCCGCTGCCATGCTCGACGTGATGGATATCGAGGACGAGTCGCCCCAAGAGCTCCTAGCCCGAGCCGAACGCGAAGGCCTCGACCTCCGCGACTTTGCTGTGGGTGACAGCTAGTAGCTGAAGAGGGACGGGCTGCTAGGAAGCTAGCGTGGCGATGACGGCTTCGTCGCCGGCGTATATGAGGGTGTTGCCGTCGGGGATGATCGTTTGGCCGTCGCGTTTGAGCATCACCACGATAAAGGGGTGCTTGCCTTGCGGCACGTCGCGCAGGCGCTGACCGGCCAGGCGACCGTGGGGCGTCACGGTGACCTCGCGCAGCGTAACCTCGGCACGCTCTTCGAACGTTGGGGCTGCCATCACCAGAAGGTCGCCTTCCTCGATGACGGTATCGCCGTTGGGCAGTACCGGGTGCGCCCCGTCGCGCAGCACCAAGACCACGAGCATGTCTGTGGCGCTGCCAATGTCCGCGAGCGAGCGTCCGGCAAACGGATGGCCAGCGCCCACCTTGAGCTTTACAAACGACATGCCGTCCTCGTCGCGGTAGTCGTTAAAGGTGCGGCGTACGTCGCCGGCCGCATCGATCATATCGAGTTTCTTCGCCACCGCCGGCAGTAGCGAACCCTGCACCACAATGCTCGATACGGCAATCACAAACACCAGGTCAAACAGGTCGTGACCGCCGGGAACGCCGGCTACCATGGCAAAGAGGCTAAAGACGACCGAAGCCGCGCCGCGCAAGCCCGCCCAGCTTACGAGTGCAACCTGGCGAGGGTTCGTCTTAAAGGGCACCAGCAGCAGACCGACGGCGATGGGGCGGCTCGCAAAGAGCATAAACGCCATGAGCGCCAGGCCCGGCAGCAGCATCTGCGGCAGGCGCGCGGGCGTGACGAGCAGGCCCAGCAAAAAGAAGATGGTCATCTCGGCCATCTCGGTGAGGGTGTCAAAAAAGCGCGCCATCTCGACCTTACCGGTGATGTCGCTTGCGCCCAGCACAATGCCTGCAAGGTATACGGCCAAAAAGCCGTTGCCGCCCAGGTAGCTCGGCAGCGCGTAGGCGACGATGGCCACGGCGAACAAGAAGATGGTCTGCGCGCCTTCGGCCGTTGCGTGTGCGCGCTCAATCAGACGCCTGGATGTCCAGCCGATGGCAAGGCCCAACCCCACGCCCAGGATGATCTGCTTGGTCAGCAGCACGGGAATGTCGATATTGCCGCCCGCCGCGAGGGTCGCGAGCACGGCGGTGAGCATGTAGGCGACGGGGTCGTTGGAGCCCGATTCGACCTCGAGCAGCGAGTCGGTGCCGCCCCTCAGCGAAAGGCTGTGCTCGCGCAGAACGCTAAAGACGCTGGCCGCGTCGGTGGACGCCACGACCGATCCCAGCAGCAGGCCGCCGATCCAGTCGAAGCCCAGCACAAAGTGGGCGAACACGCCGGTGATGCCTGCGGTGATGACGACGCCGAGCGTGCTCAGCAGCACCGCCGGCGCGGCGACGGGCTTGGCGCGGTCTATGTTGGTGTTAAAGCCGCCGTAGAACATGATGAACAATAGCGCCGTGCTGCAGACGGTTTCGGTGAGTGCGTAGTCGCTAAAGTCGATATGCGCCGGGCCGTTGACGCCCAGCAGCATGCCGAGCGCGATAAAGATAAGCAGGGTGGGGAAGGGGAGCTTTTTGCCGACGGGTTTGATGGTCAGGCACAAAATGATGACGAGGCCGATAAAAAGAAGGATCTGGTTCATGGATGGTGTCCGCTCCTGGGTGGTTGGCGTGGCACGGTTAGTTGTCTGCGGTTATTTGTACCCAAAGATGGTGGGTTTATGGGGTTGGATTGCGGGCGTGCGCGATATCGTCATAGACGGCTGCCGTCTTTGCCTCTGCTCGGAAACCCTTTCCAGCTTTATTGCAACGGAGTACAATGGGTAACGTTTAAGTTCAACTTGAAGTTTTAGTTGCGGCGCCGGGCTTTGGCCGCAATGCAAGGAGAGGCGTACCATGGCGATCTATGTGACATCTGATGCTCACGGGCACGTGCGTGCGCTTGACGAGGCCCTGTCCAAGATTTCGTTGACGTCCGACGACACGCTGTACGTGTTGGGCGACATGATCGATCGCGGGCCCGATCCGGTCGGCGTTATTAAGCTCGTGCGCTCGCTGCCCAACGCCCGCGTGCTCAAGGGTAATCACGAGCAGATCATGCTCGATGCCATCATTGGCCAGGATCCGCTCGATGCCGAGACCTGGGATATCAACGGTGGCTGGACGACGCGCGAGCAGCTCAACGACATGGAATTTGACGCATACGAGGAGCTCGTGCGATGGATGGCCGCGCTGCCGCTCTACGCGGTGGCCGAGACCGAGGAGCGCCCGTATCTGCTGGTACATGCTGGAATCGAGATGAAGGCGGCGCGCGCGTTTTTGCTTGAGCATGGCGTCGATTGTGCCGATGGCGTTGGAGCGGTGGGTGCCGATCGCGAGCTGCTGCAGCAGATGCTCGCGGTGCAGTCGGCCGATGACCTGCTGTGGATTCGTCACGGCTATTGGGATGCGCCGACCGGGCTGCTTTCTGCCGAGGGCAAGGGTCCGGTCGTGGTGAGCGGTCACACGCCAACGGTGTCGCTCGGGCGTTATTGCGAGGTCGGTGGTCTTGCGGGGCTCGATGAGGAGTCGGGCCGCGGGCAGATCGTGCGCCTGGGCGGCGAGGATGCCGCCGGTGTGCCCGATCGCATCGACATCGACTGCGCTGCCGCCACCGGCTCCGAGTTCGGTCGCGTCGGTATCCTGCGTCTGGACGACGGGGCGGAGTTCTATGCGAACATCAACCCTGGAGAATAACCTTGTTCCGCCGTTCTACCGAACGGCGGTCACGTTGACGCTGCGCAGCCCCGAAGCACCCCACCTTGTCGCTCAAACCGTCGCTCGCGTACAGAAGTACGCGTCGCTCCTCCTTCGCGCCAACCTGGGGCACTTCGAGACTGCTCGCTGTCGGTGCCAAAACATCGACGTTTCTTTTCTTCAAATTGATTCGAATTAGGCGCCGTAGGGGTTGCGGTCGCGCTCGATGCGTTGGCGGATGTGGGCGTATTCGATAATCAGCAGCACCAGGAGTAGGGCCATGATGGCTAGGTAGCTCACCACAGCGCCCATCAGACCCAGTAGCTTAATCAGGATCACCGGCAGCACCACGCTTACGGCGAAGCAGATCAGGTAGATCTTGGTGACGTCTCCAGCGTGGCGCAGCACCGTGATGATGGCGTAGATAAAGTCGATGGCCGCGGTGACGCCGCCGGCGACGACCATCAGCAGCGCCAGCGTACGGTAGCGTTCAAAGCTGAGGCCGTACATAAAGCTCATGAGGGGAATACCGGGACCTGCCATAAATGCGGCGCACACGCCGGTGATGACCACGATCAGCGCCATAACGGCAACAATAATCAGGTCAAAGCGACGACGCTTGCGAGGATTAGCCCAAATGCTCGACAAGCGCAGGAGCTGCGGTTTATAGATAAATCCAATGCTCAGCAAAATGGCCTGCGCTGGAAAGAACAGGGCATTAAAGTACAGCTGATACTTGTAGGCCAGCGTGCCTTCCATCACGAACTTGGGCATGCTCTCGATAAGGTTGAACAGGAACAGCGCGCCAAAAAGCGGGGCGCACTGGATAAACAGGTGACCGACCTCGCGCAGGCTCACGCGGCGCGATTTTTCGGTTTCGAGCAGGGCGAGCGGCGCGGTGACCAGCACGAGCGAGGCGATGGCGGTGACACCCATGGCCATGGCGGCGATGGGCATGCTGCGCGTGAGGAACAGTGCCACGCTAAAGACCGCGATGACGCCGACGGATCGTAGCGTTTGGCTCATGCCGGCCAGGTAGAGTTTGTCGGCCTGCTGCAGGCGGCCCTCGTACACGTCGGCAATGCCGTCGATCGCCTTATACAGGTAGACGCCCAGGCCGATTGTGGCCATCTGCGCATCGTAGCCGCGGGCGCTGCTGTATACCAGGCCGCATGCCAGCGCGAGCGCTCCGCAGATCCAGCGGTTGAGCTGGTAAGAGGCAAAGGACGTCTTTTCGTCGATGTCCGAGACCTGGAAATTGCGCACGCCGTAGTTGCACGCGATCATTATGAGCGTGCCGGTGACAAAGGCGATGGAGAATTTGCCAGCCTCTTCGGCGCCCACGAGCTGCGTAGACACGATGGTGAGCAACGGAAACACCATGCCCCACACGGCGGTGCCCAGGGTATTCCAAAGGTAGTCGCGACGGGTGGCGTGATCTTCGTACTCGGCTTCTTGTGTGGAGAAGCCGCCGCCGTAGACGGCTCCGAGCAGGCGGTTCCACCAAGCGTTGACCATGCGGCGGACGGGGCCGGGCTCCCGATCGCGTTCGCGCCGGCGACGGCGTGTGGCCTGGCTGCTGTCGGGGCCGCCGGCGTTGCGCTGGCTCAGCTCCTGGATGCGCGCGAGCTCTTCGGCCGTGTGGGAGGCGGGGAACAGGCCGTTCTCGATGCGTCCGCCCTGGGCCCTTGCGGTGCCGCTGCCCGATACGGTGGGGTCGGTGACGCCATTGCGGCGGGCGATGGCGCGGCGAATGCTATCGATGGGCGTGATGCTCAAAGCGGAGTCCTTTCTATTGCTGCGCTCTAGTATAGACGCGACGGTGTTCGTTCGTGTTTTTGAACAGGTTGTTCGATAATTTCGGCGGCGCCATTCAGTAGACGGCATTTGGGGACGTTCCTTATGTGCCGGCACTTTGGGAACGTCCCTAAGTGCCGGCATCCGGGGACACTCCTTGGTTGTTGCCTGTTCAAGAGTGTCCCTAACGACTAGGCCGCTTGCGTGCGATTTTTGACCGTTGGGCGGGCGCTTCGCCGTTGCCGCAAAAACGTTTTTGCATATCGGGTACAACGGGCTTTACGTGAGTAAAGTGCGCGCCTCGTCCACGTGTCGCGCTTTTAAAGGAGGCCCCATGCCAGGTGTTACCCCTGCAGAAGTTCTGTCCAACTTTGGCATTACGCTGGTCGAAGATCCTGCCGAGAACCAGCCCCGCCTGCTGGTCGACCTGCCGGCAGCCGAGCTCGTCGAGCACGCCATCCGTCGCAACGAAGGTCGTATGGCCTCCAACGGCGCGCTGGTGATCGAGACGGGGGAGCGCACTGGCCGCTCGCCTAATGACCGCTTTATCGTTGACACCCCCGATGTTCACGACAAGATTGCCTGGGGTGCCGTCAACCGCTCGCTGTCTGTCGAGAGCTACGAGGCCATCAAGGCCGGCATCGTCGACTATCTCAACGAGCGCGACGTGTTCGTCACTCGCGGTATGGCCGGTGCCGACCGCAACCATACGCGTCGTCTGCTTGTCGCCTGCGAGCGTGCCAGCCAGGCGCTCTTTATTAAGCAGATGCTCGCCCGCCCGCTTGCCCGCGAAATCGCGCGCACCGGCGAGCCGGACTTCTGTGTGCTCGCCGCGCCGGGCTACCAGTGCGATCCCGCCATCAAGGGCCTCAACTCCAGCGCCGCCGTGGTCATCAACTTCCAGGAGCGCGTGATTTTGGTCGCGGGTACCGGCTACTCCGGCGAGATCAAAAAGTCCATCTTCAGCGTCATGAATTACCTGCTGCCCGTCGAGGACGACGTGCTGCCCATGCATTGCTCGGCCAGTATGGATCCCGTCACGCACGAGACCGCGGTGTTCTTTGGCCTGTCGGGCACCGGCAAGACCACGCTTTCGGCCAACCCCACGCGGCTGCTGATCGGCGACGACGAGCACGGTTGGTCCGACATGGGCATCTTCAACATCGAGGGTGGCTGCTACGCCAAATGCGAGGGCCTGGACGCGTTCCACGAGCCTGAGATCTTCAACGCCGTCCGCTTTGGCGCGATCTGCGAAAACGTGGTGCTCGACGAGAGCCGCAAGCCCAACTACGATGACGTCTCGGTCACGCACAACACGCGCGTGGCCTACCCTGTGGAGCACATTCCCAACGCGTGGACCAAGGGCATGGGCACCACTCCGAGCGTCGTGCTGTTTTTGACCTGCGACGCCTTTGGCGTGCTGCCGCCCATCTCGCGCCTGACGGCCGACGCCGCCATGTATCACTTTGTGACGGGCTTTACGGCCAAGATCCCCGGCACCGAGGTCGGCGTCACCGAGCCCACGCCCACGTTCTCTTCGCTGTTTGGCGAGCCGTTTATGCCGCTCGACCCCATGGTCTATGCCAAGATGCTCGGTGAGCGCATCGCCGACGGCCGCACGCGTGTGTACCTGGTCAACACCGGCTGGATTGGCGGCGGCTACGGCGTGGGCCATCGCATCGAGCTTGCCTACACGCGCGCCCTGGTGGCCCGCGCCCTCGACGGTACCATCGAGGACAGCGAATTCGTGCATGACGATATCTTTAACGTTGACATTCCCACCACGTGCCACGGCGTGCCCGACGGCATCCTGGTGCCGCGCCAGTACTGGCAGAGCACCGCGCGCTACGACGAGGCGGCGCACAACTTGGCCGTGATGTTCGAGGAGAACTTCGAGAAGAAGTACTCGCACCTGCCCGAGTCCGTGAAGGCCGCCGGTCCGCACGCTCAGGTGCACGCCGACGCCCGTCATCGCGGCCGCGGCCTGCTGGGACTCCGACACTAGCGTCGCCGCGAGTCCATATCCGCCACAAAGGGGACAGGCACCTTTGTGGCGGTTTTGCTTGGGCGAATGACTCGGGTTACAATACGCCTGACATATCGCCCCCTTCTCCGGATGGGGGCAGCGTAAGCGCTCTTGTGGCGGCACCGTAGGACTTTGAAGGTGGCCGTCGTAAGGGCGCTTTTTGTTTAGGCACCCGGGCTCGGGCGCATGCTATGAAGGGAGAGCACATGAAGAGTTTCGTTGCCGAGGATTCGTTTTGGGAGCTATTTCCGCAGGCGGCTGTCGGTGTTGTGGTCGTAAAGGGCATGAAGCCCGCGGCTCAGATTCCTCAAGAGGACGTTGATGCGATTGCCGCGTTGCTCGACCGCGCCAATATCGATGCGGAGCGTCACCTGACGAGTGATACCATCAGCGAGAATGCGCCGGTTAAGGCATGGCGCGAGGCATATCGCCTATTCAAGACCAAGAAGGGCGCGCGTTGCTCAATTGAGAACCTGCTCAAGCGCGTGCTCAAAGGAAAGCCGGTGGGCCACATTACGCCCGCGGTGGACATCTACAACACGGTGTCGCTGTCCTACGCGCTGCCCGTAGGCGGCGAGGATTTGCACGCGATTGAGGGAGACCTTTGCCTGAAGGTGACCGACGGTGGCGATTCATTTCTGCCGCTTGGCGAGGAGACAGATGACCCGACGCTGCCCGGCGAGCTCGCCTACATCGATGATGCGGGCGCCGTATGCCGCTGCTGGAACTGGCGCGATGGCGTTCGAACGGCGTTGTCCGATGATTCGGCCGATGCTTTCCTGGCGATTGAGTGCGTGGAGCCCGAGCGGATGGGGGATTGCCAGGCCGCGATCGATCGCTTAGCCGAGCTGCTCGAGCGCTATCTGGGAGCGACGGTTGTCGTTAAAACGCTTGTGACCCGCGACAATCCTTGCGTGGGGCTGTAGCGAAGTCTGCGGATCAAACTCGATGCCCCAAACCACCACAAAGGTGCCTGTCCCCTTTGTGGTGGTTTTTATGTTGATGGGTTAACAAATGGGATATTTGGGTACGGGTGTTGCCTTGTGCGGCTAAGATGTTTACCCGTTAGCATCATGTAAGCGAAAGGCGGTCGTCACCATGCAGCAGAACGACGAGACACGTTTTGAGGACTTTGTCGGACTGATCAGCGGCCTCTACAAGGAGATTCAGCGTATCAAGACGTCCGAAGGCGCAAGGCTGGGCCTCAAGGGCTCCGACGTTATGTGCCTGTACTATCTTGAGCGCAGCAAGGAAGGCCTGACTGGCGCCGACCTCGCCCGCATGGCCGGCGTTACCCGTGCCGCCGTTTCGCGCACACTGGCACATCTGGAGGAGGGCGGCTACGTCGAGGTTGACGACTCGGGTGATGCGGCCGTCAAGTATCGTGCTCCGGTGCGCCTGACTGCCCTGGGCGGCGAGAGCATGAGCGAGGCCGATCGCATCATTCGCGAGGTGCTCGATACCACCGGCAAGGCCATGGGCGTGGAGCAGCGCGAGCAGATGTATGCATCGCTGCGCACGATCCTCAACACCCTGCGCGAGATCTAGAGCCGCGCTGGCGCTAGCTTTCAGCCAAGAACTGCATCGTCCCGTTTGAGCGCGTACGCCGTGCCGGGACATTGCTGTCAAAATTCCCTGCGCGAGACCTGCGCAAGAAAGGATTCGTTATGTCCGTCCGCATTATTACCGATTCCGCAAGCGATATGTCGCCGGCGGAGCACCCCGCTCTGCGTGTTCTGCCGCTGTCCGTCACCTTTGGCACCGATGTGTATATGGATGGCGTCGACATCGATCACCAGCGCTTTTACGAGATGCTTGTGGAGCGCGATGAACTGCCCAAGACCGGTCAGGTCAACCCGTACGCCTTTTCGCAGGCGATTGCCGAAGCGCGTGAGGCCGGCGATGAGGCCGTGATTATTACCGTGGGTGCCAAGCTCTCGGGCACCAACCAGAGTGCTCGTACGGCACTTGCCGAGGCGCCGGGCGGCGACATGTTCGTCGTGGACAGCAATAACGTGACCTTGGGCGAGCGCGTGCTGGTCGAGTATGCGTTGCGCCTGGTGGACGAGGGCCAGGGCGCGGCTCAGGTTGCGGCGGCTGTCGAGGCCGTGCGCGACCGCGTGGTCGTCATCGGCCTGCTCGAGACGTTGGAGTACCTGGTGCGCGGCGGTCGCCTGTCTGCTGCGGCCGGTGCCGTGGGTACGCTGCTCAACGTAAAGCCCGTGGTGGCTGCCGAGGACGGTCTGATCGTGCAGCTGGGCAAGGCGCGCGGTTCCAAGAACGGACGTAACCTGCTCAACCAGAAGGTCGAAAAGGCGGGCGGCATCGACTTTTCCATGCCGTTGGCGCTCGGCTATACGGGCCTTTCGGATGCGGTGCTCAAGAAGTATATCGAGGACAGCGCGGCACTGTGGGCTGGCCACACCGAGGGCGAACTGCCCGTTCACACCATCGGCGCCACCATCGGCACCCATGTAGGCCCCGGCGCCGTAGCCGTAGCCTTCTTCCAGCCCGTTAACTAGCCCACCTGCCAAAACCACCACAAAGGGGACGGGCACCTTTGTGGTGGTTTATGCTATTCCGGGTGGAAGGGAGCGAGCAATGGCGTCTGAGGGCTTTTTTGAGCGGGTGTACGAGGTGGTCGAGCAGATTCCCGAGGGGATGGTCGCCACGTACGGTCAGGTGGCGCTGCTCGCCGGTCGTCCACGAAGCGCGCGCTATATGGGCTATGCGCTGCATGGCAATCCACGCCCCGGCGAGATTACCTGTCACCGCGTGGTGTTTGCCGATGGCCGCATTTGCGAGGGTTTTGCTTTTGGCGGTCCCGATGCTCAACGTGAGCTTTTGCTAGGGGAGGGTGTGGCGTTTAAGGACGACATGCACGTCGACTTGGCCGTCTGTCGCTGGCCAGCAGGGCTCTAGCGGCTCGTTCGTGTCAAAACCACCACAAAGGTGCCTGTTCCCTTTGTGGTGGTTTTAGTTTACCTGAGTTAACTTATGGAGAAGGTGTGGCGGCGCGGTTTGTCGCAGCAAAGTAAACCACGGTGAACTATATTGTTTTCAGCAACGGAGCAGGCAATAGGCGATGAAAAAGCCTGCCCTGTTGAGTTTGATTCGCATTCCTCCCCTCTGTGCGATTCAACGGTGTACTTCGGGAACAGGCCCGCTGGCAACTATCTGCCAGCGGGCCTGTTCCTGTTTCGGTGAGGATTTAGCCTCACCGTCTATGTTGTGCGAAGGCGCTTTGCCTAGTACACCATGCCCATGGCGTCCTGAACCTCGGCCAGGGTCTGCTCGGCAATCTCGTTGGCGCGACGGTTGCCCTCGTGCAGCACGTCCTTCACATAGTCCAGATCGTTCTCATAGCGCTGGCGACGCTCGCGGATCGGCGCGAAGTACTCGTTGACGGCCTCGGTCACGTACTTCTTGAGCTGGCCGGAGCCGCCCATGCCAATCTCCTCGGCAATCTCGACTTCGGAACGGCCGGTGCAGATGGCGGCCGTCGAAAGCAGACCGGACACGCCGGGGCGGTTCTCGGGATCGAACGTGATCATGCGCTCAGAATCGGTCTGGCTCTTCTTGATGCGCTTGGCCGTCTCCTCGGCGGTCATCGAGATGTTGATGGCGTTGCCGTAGCTCTTGCTCATCTTGCGACCGTCCAGGCCGGGCAGCAGCGGGGTCTCGGACAGCAGCGCGTCGACCTCGGGGAACACCTTGCCGTAGCGGTTGTTAAAGCGGCGGGCGATGGTGCGGGTGAGCTCGATGTGCGGCAGCTGGTCGCGACCGACGGGCACCACATTGCCCTTGCAGAACAGGATGTCGCAGGCCTGGTGCACCGGGTAGGTGAGCAGAAGGCCGGTGAGCTCGTGGCCCGAGGCCTCCATCTCGGCCTTGACCGTGGGGTTGCGCGCCAGCTCGGCCTCGGAGACCAGCGACAGGAACGGCAGCATGAGCTGGTTGGCGGCGGGCACGGCGGAGTGCGCGTAGATCATGGTCTTGTCGGGGTCGATGCCACAGGCAAGGTAGTCCATGACCATGTTGTACACGTTGTCCTGGATGTGCTCGGTCGTGTCGCGGTCAGTGATGACCTGGTAGTCGGCGATGAGCACGTTGGTCTTGGCGCCCATGTTCTGCAGCTCAACACGGCCCTTAAGGGTGCCAAAGTAGTGACCCAGATGCAGACGGCCGGTGGGGCGGTCGCCGGTGAGCATGGTGAACTTGTCGGGCGTCTTGGCCAGGCCCTCGCGAATGGCGTTGCTCTTTTGCAGCGCGACTTCGTAGCTGTTCTCGTTTGGCATGATTGCTCCTAACGTATGTTCATGGGTCAAGATGATAACGCGTTTATTGGAGGGGCGGGTCGTAAGTAGGCGAGGGGCGGGAGAGCGGCGGCATGTGCGATGGGCGCGGCGTGGCTGCGCGTTTGGCCGGCGGCGCCTGGGCGCATCCTCGGCAGCTTACCCTAGCGCCTGTGGTGGCGCTCTTCCTTACGTTCCTCGGCTGCCTGCTCCTCCTGCTTAAAGGCGGGGTCGTCGGGGGTGACGAGCTCATCCTCGTGCGTGCGCTTGTTGTAATGGTGGCGCAGCACGGGCTCAAACAGATGTAGATGCTTGGCAAAGGCCGCCGAGCCAATGGCGAGCACGGTAAAGATGAGCACGCGCATGGGCACCTCGACCTGGTTGATCGCGGCGGCGCCGGCCGAAAGCATAATGCACCAGGCATAGATGAGCAGCACAGCCTGCTTTTGGTTGTAGCCCTCTTGGATCAGGCGGTGGTGGATGTGGCCCTTGTCGGCCTGCCCGATGCTAATGTGGGCGCGCTTGCGGCGCACGATGGCGCTAAACGTGTCGATGATGGGCACGCCGGCAACGATGAGCGGGATGATAAGCGAGGTGAGCGCGGCGGTGCGGCTCACGTTGAGTAGCGAGATGGAGCCCAGCGCAAAGCCCAGAAGCAGCGACCCCGAGTCGCCCAAGAAGATGCTTGCGGGGTTGAAGTTGTAGCGCAAAAAGGCCAGACAGGCGCCAAAGAGCGCAATGGAGAGCGCGGCGGCGTCGATGCGGCCCGAGAGAACGGCCATCGAAAACATGGTGAACGACGCGATGCCGCAGATGCCCGTGGCTAAGCCGTCGAGGCCGTCGATGAGGTTAATGATGTTGGTGAATGCCACCAGATAGATCACGGTGATGGGGTAGGCGAGCCATCCGAGCATGATCTCGCCGGGGGCAAACGGGTTGACGATGACGCCGATGCGCAGGCCGCCCACGCAGGCGATGAGCGCGGCGAGGACCTGTCCGGCTAGCTTTTGCTTGGGCTTGAGCTGGAAGACGTCGTCGATAGCGCCGGTCGCAAAGATGACGGTAAAAGAAAGCGCAAGTATGGGGTAGCTGATGTGCAGACGGGGGTGGGGCACCAAAACGGGCGGCCAACCCAGGTACCAGGTGCCTAGGATTTGCACAATACAGGCAACGACCAGGCCCAAAAACACCGCCGTTCCGCCCAAACGCGGGATGGGCTTGGTGTTGATGCGGCGCTTAGAAGGATAGTCGACGGCGTCGAGCTTAATTGCCAGGCGCTTGACCAGGGGCACCGTGAGGAAGGTCGTGATAAAGGCCGCCGCTGCCACGCATAGATACGGTATGTAGCTCGGGGATGAAGCCATGAATCTAAAAACCGCCAAGCGTCGAAGGAAAAGGTCAAAGGTTGCTAAGCGCAAAGGGCATAGCCGAACCATGATACTCGACCAAGGGGGGTGCATGGAATTGCACGCAGCGATAATCACGCGCTTACCAGATATTAGGGTATTGTCGATAGTTTGTCGGGATGCCGGCGGGGATCCATATGGGCTGTAATGGTGGTTTTCGGCAAATGAAAACCACCCCCCACGTTACGAAAATGAACCCACCTAAAACAGGTGGGTGCCCTCATCGACTGTTCCAGCGTCCTTAACAACGAAGGATACCTGTACTAGGTACGACTGTGTGGGCTCCCTAAATAAACGCGACGGTTCACCCAGTTGCTCCGCGGGGGGCGGAATACCTACATCATAAAGCGACACTTTGTCGATTCCAGTCTTGACATTATAAAAATCGTGTCGGACGATTACGGCGCCTTGGGCTCGAGCCGTCTGTGCGGTTGGTCCCTTTACGTTTGAGCTGCTGAATCATTGTTTTGGAGCATGTTTTTATGCCGACGTCGTTGACCGAACTTTTTTCGCCCGCCTGCCATTTGTGTCCGCGCCGTTGCGGTGCGGCGCGCGACGAGGGCGCGCGTGGCGTGTGCGGCGCCGACAACACGCTTAAGGTCGCCCGCGCGGCGCTCCATATGTGGGAGGAGCCGCCCATTTCGGGCGAGGCCGGCTCGGGTACGATTTTCTTTAGCGGCTGTTCGCTCAAATGTATCTACTGCCAAAACCACGAGATCTCGACGGGCAATTTCGGTCTTGAGATTTCGCCCGAGCGTTTGGTCGAGATTATGCTGGAGCTGCAGGACCAGAGCGCCAATAACATCAACCTGGTGACGGCGACGCACTATGCGCACCTGTTGCCTGCCGCGATTGCCGCGGCACGGACGCGCGGGTTGGTCATCCCAATTGTCTACAACACGAGTGGTTACGAGCGCGCGAGTGCCGTGGCGGCGCTGGGCGACCTGGTCGACGTGTGGCTTACGGACTTTAAATATGCCGATGCGGCGCTTGCGCAGTCACTGTCTCATATTCAGGACTACCCGCGTGTGGCCGTGTCGGGCCTGGCTCAGATGGCGCGCGAGATTGAGCGCCGCGGGGGAGAGCTGGTGGACGAGGACGGGCTCATGAAGCGCGGCATGATCGTGCGCCACCTGGTGTTGCCGGGACGTGCAGACGATTCGTGCCGTGTGCTGGACCTGGTGTGGCAGACGGTGGGCGATGTGCCGATCTCGGTCATGAACCAGTACACGCCTAATGCGCTCATGCGCGAGCAGGGCGGCGACCTGGCGCGTGCCGTGACGCGCGAGGAATACGAGCAGGTGCTCGACCATGCCGACGACCTGGGCTTTACGACGATGTTCTGGCAAGAGGGCGGCGCGGTAGACGAGAGCTTTACCCCGGCGTTCGACACTACCGGCGTCCTCACCAGCGCAAAGTAGCGCATTCGCCGATGATTTTTCTGGGACGGGGATTAAAAAATCATCGAGGGGATTGCCTGCTCGAAAAGTAGACAAAATGGTCCCGTCCCAAAAAGACTGGTTATTGGGCGTTGACAGCTGGCGAGCCGTAGGTAAAATAACAACTTGTCCTGGGGACGTAGCTCAGTTGGGAGAGCGCTGCCGTCGCATGGCAGAGGCCGAGGGTTCGACTCCCTTCGTCTCCACCCTTGGATTTGATAAGCCGCTGACATTGTGTCGGCGGCTTTTTTTAAAAGAAAGGGCTGCACCATGGCCGAGCTTGAGTCCCAACCATTGTCTGACGAGGAGCGCGCCGAGCTGGAAGAGCTCCGCGCCGAGAAGGCCCGCCGCGAGGCTCAGGAAGAGGCTCGTCGCGAGCGTGAGGAGCTGGCTGCCCTGCGTGCCGAGCGCGCGAAGGCCGAGGAGGCCGCCGCGAACGCCGCGCCCGCGCCCAAGCCCGCCGCCGCGAAGCCTGCGCCTTCCGCGCCCAAGCCTCAGCCTAAAAAGGTGGCTCATCCCAAGCCGGCCGAGCCCATGCCGAGCCGTGACGAGATGACCTTTGCCCAGCGCATGGTCACTTCCAAGGAGCCTACGGGCGAGAATGAGATCCCCGGCATGGCTCCGGCTCAAAAAATCATCATTGTCCTTGCCCTCATCGCGTTTGTCATCTTTATGGGCTACACGATCCTGACCAGCATGGGCCTGCTCTAGCCCATTCGCGCTGGGTGCCATGCCCGAACACTCTGCCCTTTTCCAACCCTCAACCTCTGCACAACGCATCCGAAAGGTCGCCCCATGGCTTTGACCGACATCTCGCATCCCACCGACATTGCAATGCTCACCGATCTGTACGAGCTCACTATGGCCCAGGGCCTGTGGGAGAGCGGCAAGGCCAATGAGCAGGGTTGTTTTACCGCGTTTTACCGCGACCATCCTTTTGGCAGCGCCTATGCCGTCATGTGCGGCACCGCCGAACTGCCCGAGCTGGTCGAGAATCTGCGCTTTACGCCCGAGGACATCGACTACCTCGCCTCGCTCCAGGCCCCGGCCGGCGGCGCGATGTTCAAGCCTGGATTCCTCGACTACCTGCGCGATTTTCGTGCGCATGTAAACATCGACGCCGTGCCCGAGGGCGAGCTCGTCTTTCCGCGCGAGCCCATGGTTCGCGTCACCGGCCCCGCGCTGGAGTGCCAGCTGCTTGAGACGGCGCTGCTCAACATCGTTGGGTTCCAGACGCTTGTCGCCACCAAGACGGCGCGCGTGGTGCTGGCGGCGGACGGCCGTCCCGTTGCCGAGTTTGGCCTGCGCCGCGCTCAGGGTCCCGATGGCGGCTTGGCCGTCGCGCGCGCGAGCTACGTTGCCGGCTGCTCCTCTACGTCCAATGTGCTCGCCGGCCGCCGCTACGGTATTCCCGTCTTTGGCACGCATGCGCACAGCTGGGTGATGAGCTTCGATTCCGAGCTCGAGGCCTTCCGCGCCTTTGCCAAGTCGAGCCCCAAGAACTGTACGCTGCTCATCGACACCTATGACGTGCGCGAGGGCTGTGAACATGCCATTACGGTTGCCAAGGAGATGGAAGCGGTGGGCGAGCGCCTGTCGGCCATTCGCATCGACTCCGGCGACCTCGCCAAGCTCTCTAAGTATGTGCGCGGCCGTTTTGATGCCGAGGGCCTGCCCTATGTGGGGATCTCGGTTTCTAACGATTTGGATGAGTACACGATTCAGTCGCTGCTCGACCAGGGCGCGCCCATCGACAGCTTTGGCGTGGGTACCAAGCTTGCGACCTGCTATGACCAGCCGGCGCTGGGCGGCGTGTACAAGCTTTCCGCCCGCCGTGCGAGCGAGGCAGTTCCATGGACGCCGGTGGTCAAGCTCTCTGAGCAGCCATACAAGCGCACGATCCCGGGTGTGCAACGCGTGCGCCGTTATTACGACGGCTTTGGCGGCCCGGTCTGCGACATGATCTACGACGAGGACCATCTGGCGGGGGAGGGCGCCGCGCGCGGCAATACCCTTGTGGCCGTGAACGATGCCGCCCTGGTGACCGACGTGTCCGAACTCGAGTATCGCGAGCTGCTGGTGCCGATCGTGCGCGATGGCAGTGCGGTGGCTCCGCGTGAGAGCATCCAGGACGCGCGCGAGCGCTGTGCTTGGGCGCTCGACCATCTGGACGCAGCTTTCAAGCGCTTCCTGTACCCGCAGACCTATGTGGTGGGTATGGAGCAGGGCCTGGCTCAGGTGCGCGACGAGCTCGTGCGTAAGAACATGGCCGCGGCCTCTGCCTTTCCCTGGGCTCACTAATTCCTTGGGCGGTAGGGGCGAGTCACGCTTCCCTGGCCGCCGGCTCGGCCGTTCGCTGAACAGTTGATTGGTTTGACGTATGACGACTTCTTATAAAACGATGGTGGTAAAGATCGGTTCGTCCACGGTGGTGGGCGCCGACGGCAAGGTCAACCGCGCCTTTATCGGCGGGCTTGCCGACCAGGCCGCAGCGCTGCGCGAGCTTGGCTGGCGCCTGATCGTGGTGAGCTCGGGCGCCATTGCCTGCGGCTATCCCGTGCTGGGCTTCGACCGTAAGCCGGTCGGCGACCTGCCGAGCCTGCAGGCCTGCGCCTCGGCCGGTCAGTGCATCATCTCGTCGGCCTACGACGAGGAGTTCCATGCGCGCGACCTGCTCACCTCGCTCGTGCTGCTCACGCGTCACGACACGGCGCGCCGCACGTCCTACCTGCACGCGCGCGACGCCCTGCTTCGCCTGGTGGAGCTCGGCGTGGTGCCGGTCGTCAACGAGAACGATACCGTCACCGTCGATGAGATCAAGTTTGGCGACAACGACACGCTGGCGGCGCTTGTGAGCTGCCTGGTTTCTGCCGATCTGTGCGTGACGCTCTCGGACATCGATGGCCTCTACACCGCCAATCCGCATGAGGATCCGACGGCCGAGTTTATCCCGGTCGTGCATAAGATCGATGCCAAGATTATCGCCTCGGCGGGCGATTCTTCCACATCGGTGGGTACGGGCGGCATGATCACCAAGATTCGCGCGAGCCGCATTCTCATGACGGCGGGCATTCAAAGCGTGATTTGCTCGGGCGAGGAGCCCGATGCGCTCGTGCGTCTGGCCCGCGGCGAGAGCGTGGGTACGCTGTTCGATCCGCCGGCGGAGCGCCTGGACATTGCGCCGCGCAAGTTGTGGATTGCACTGGGCGACAAGGCGCACGGCTCGGTGACGGTCGATGACGGCGCCGCGAAGGCGCTGGTCAGCCGCGGATCGTCGCTGCTCGCGGTGGGTATTCGCGAGGTCGATGGCCAGTTTGCCGAGGGCGATGTGCTCGACGTGTGCGACCCGAGCGGCATGGTTGTCGCCCGCGGTATCGCTGAGGCCGATTCGGACGTGCTGGAGCTTGCCGCCGGCCGCCGCCAGGACCAGATTGCCGGCAACCGTCTACTGGCAGACCTAGCCGAGAAGCCCGCAATCCATAGGGACAACTTGATAGTGTTTGCATAAAGAGAGGCAGCGCTGCGGCTCGTTTTGCCAGCAGTGCTGCCTCTCCTTTTCCGGCACTTGGGGACGTTTCTATTGTGCCGGCAGGTGGGGACACTCCTTTGCTAGAAGATTCGGCGCAGGTCTCCGCGGTTGAGGGACTCGTCGAAGAGGTGCTTGAATACCACACTGCCGTGCAGGCCGTCGTGCTCGAACTCGTTGGTTACCCAGGCGTGCGAGTTGCCCACGCGGCTGAGCGTGTCGAGCTGCAGACTCGAATCGACGTACATGTCATCGAAGTACACCGCGGCCTGGAGCGGCACCTCGTTGCAGGCCAGGCGCTGCGGGTCATAGATCTTGTCCCAGCTGGTGTCTTCCATCAGCAGGTCCATGGCGGGCTTGAAGGGCTTGAGCTCGGGCATCTGCTCGAACATCCACGGGAACATGGCCTCGCCGGTAAACATGAGCGGGCGCGCGAGGGTGTCGAACTCGGCGTGGTGTGCCTTCTCTTCAGCTGCGGCCCAGCCAATGGGCATAGTGCCACCGTCGGCGTATATGAACTCCTGCAGCGTCCAGTACAGCGGATTCGTGCGCGTGTTGGTGCGCTCGAAGGCGCGCATCAAAAAGCTGTCGGATACCGAGGAGCCGCAGCTCAGCGTACCGTCGCCTGTAACAAACGCGTGATCGATAATCCAATGCATGCGCTCAAAGCTCGGCTTCATGCCAAAGTCGCTGCCCATGAGCTGTAGGCGCTCGACCGTCATTGGCGAGCCGTCGGGCAGTACGGGCTTCTGAGCCTCGAGCGCATCGGCCAGGGCTGCCACGCGCTCGACATCGGCGGGGTAACGGTCGTAATACTGCTGCGTCTTGGCGGCCATGCGCGGGAAGGTGTGCGCGTAGACCTCGCTGGCGCTCGCCGGCACGTGCGGAATGCCGCCGCAGGTAAAGCTTGCCGCCACGCCCTCGGGGAAGAGCGACAGATAGCTCAACGTCAAAAAGCCGCCGTAGCTCTGCCCGAGTGTGACCCAGGGCTTGCCGCCAAAGCCCACCAGGCGCAGGTACTCAAAATCGCGCACGATGGAGCTGGCGAGGTGACGCTTGAGGAAGTCCGCCTGCGAGCGGGCCGCATCGGAGCCTGCCGCCTCGGCGCGCTCGCCCAGTGCGGCAATCGTGCGCCCGTCTACACAGCTGCTGCGCCCGGTACCGCGCTGGTCGGGCAGCACGACGCGGAAATGCTTGACGGCCTCTTCGATCCAGCCATCGCTTGTGGGCGACAGCGGACGCGGGCTCTCGCCACCGGGGCCACCCTGCAAAAAGAGAAGGAGCGGCAGGTCGTCGTTGATGCGGTCGGGTGCGCAAACCACACGGTAGAAGAGCTTGATGCTCTCGGGCGCGCCGGCGATGGGTGTCGGTATAGCGCCGCGGCGCATGGTGCTGCCGACGGCCAGGAGCATCGGCTCCAGGCCGCGCCAGTCGAGGGGGACGTCGATGCTGTGGTCCTCGACATACAGGCCGGGGACGTGGTACGAAGTGATGAGGGCCATGTGAGTCTTCCGTTCGTTGCGGTGTTTCGGGTTGACCAATTCTACCGCCGCGGGCGAGGCCATGTGCAAATCGGCTACCATGGTTGCAAACTTCTAGGAGAAAGGGCCGCCCATGTCGGTCGATATGGCCACGTATGTCCACGATCTTGCCGTTGCCGCTAAGGCAGCGTCGGCCTCGCTTGCCACGGCGAGCGACGAGCAGCGCCAGGAGGCCGTGCGCGCCATGGCCGCAGCACTGCGCAACGGTGTCGACTCCATCGTCGCCGCCAACGAGCTCGATATGTCCGCCGCGCGCGATGCGGGGACCTCGGCGGGGCTCCTCGACCGTCTGCTGCTGACGCCCGAGCGCGTCGAGGGTATGGCCGCCGGCCTGGAGAAGCTCGCCGAGCTGCCCGATCCTGTCGGCCGCGTGCTCGACCACCGCGTGCTCGCAAGCGGCGTGGACCTCACCCGCGTGAGCGTGCCGTTGGGCCTGGTCGCCATGGTGTACGAGGCGCGCCCCAACGTGACGGCCGACGCCGCGGGCATCTGCATCCGCACCGGCAACGCCTGCATTCTGCGCGGCGGCTCGCTGGCCTATCACTCGTGTGCCATGATTTCTGAGCTGCTGGCCGATGCGCTCGAGGCCAAGGGCTTCCCGCGCGAGGCCGTGTCGATGATCGAGTCTACCGACCGCGAGGCCACCGGCGAGCTCATGAAGCTCCGCGGCGTCGTCGATGTGCTCATTCCGCGTGGCGGTGCGGGCCTGATCCAGCGCTGCGTGCGCGAGTCGCTCGTTCCGGTGATCGAGACGGGCACGGGTAACTGCCACATCTACGTGCATGAATCCGCCGACTTCGATAAAGCGCTCAATATTATCGTTAATGCCAAGACCCAGCGTGTAGGCGTGTGCAATGCCGCCGAGTCGCTGCTGGTCGACCATGCTGTGGCCAATGTGTTTTTGCCTGCGGTCGTTGCCGTGCTGCACGACCACGGCGTGCTCATTCACGGCGACGAGGCCACGTGCGCCGCGTGCGCCGATGCCGGCTTTGTGGAGGGCGATGACTACGTCGCCGCGACTGAGGAGGACTGGGGTCGCGAGTACCTGGCGCTCGAGATGAGCGTGAAGGTCGTGGCAAACGAGGACGAGGCCATCGCACACATCAATCGCTACGGCACGATGCACTCCGAGGCCATCGTTGCCGAGGATACGGATGCTTGCGAGCGCTTCCTGGACGCGGTCGATGCCTCGGCCGTGTACGCCAACGCCAGCACGCGCTTTACCGACGGCGGCGAGTTTGGCCTGGGCGCCGAGATCGGCATCTCGACCCAAAAGCTCCACGCCCGTGGCCCCTTTGCCGCCGAGGCCCTCACCACCTACAAATACAAGCTCCGAGGCACCGGCCAGGTCCGCCCCTAACGCCCGCGCAAACAAAAACCACCACAAAGGTGCCTGTCCCCTTTGTGGCGGTTTTAGGTGGCGTGGGCGGTTAGGCCTGGAAGGTATTGCGGTCGGGGGCGAAGGACTGCATGGCCGCTATGGTGCGGTCAAAGAGCTCGGGGAGCTCCCAGCCCAACATCTCGGCGCCCTGCGAAATCACGTCGCGCGAGCAGCCGGCGGCAAAGCGCTTGTCCTTGAACTTCTTCTTGAGCGACTTGGTCGTAAAGTCCATAACGCTCTTGCTCGGGCGCATGATGACTGCAGCGCCGATCAGGCCGGTGAGCTCATCGCAGGCAAACAGGATCTTTTCCATCTGCAGCTCGGGTTTGGGCAGCGAGGTGTTGAAGTCCGACGTGTGCGTCTGGATGGCGCGAATGAGCTCGGGAGACGCACCTTCGCCCTCAAGAATCTCGGCAGCATAGATGGTGTGGTTCATGGGGTCGTCCTCATGCTCCTCCCAATCCAGGTCGTGCAGCAGACCGACGATGCCCCAAAACTCCTCGTTCTCGGGGTCGAACTCGCGCGCAAAGTAGCGCATAGTGCCCTCGACCGTCTCGCCATGGGTGATGTGGAACGGGTCCTTGTTGTGTTCGTTGAGCAGTTCGAACGCGCGGTCGCGGGTGATTCCGGCGGTAAGCGGCTCTGCCATAAGAGACTCCTTGTGCTCGCAGGTATCGCTAAGAATGAATACTACTAGAACGACTAGAACGAAAAACCACCACAAAGGTGCCTGTCCCCTTTGTGGTGGTTTTTGGCGCGGATGGGTTAGTTGAGGGCGGCTTGGGCTAGGCGGGCTTCGGCGGCCTCCTCGGTGACGCCCAATGCCACGGCGAACTCCTCGATGGAGCGGCGCTTGGCTTCCTTGAGTACACGCATATAGTAAGAGCTGGGCTTTTTATCGGCTTCCTCGGCCTGGCGAATGCGGTGCATCATGGTCTTTGCCACGCGGACCGTCTCGGGCGCGCCCAGCTTGAGCTGCTGCTTAAAGTGTGTCTCTTCAAGCGAGCTGTTGCGCTCGGTAAAGGTGTCGCACTCCAGCTCGTCATAGTGGCTCAGCAGATGCTCGGCATCTTGCTGAGAGATGGCGGCATGCAGACGGTCGGCCTGCGCCACGGGGTACATAAGGATCGTCTGCGCATGCCCCTGCTTGGCCTCGAGCAACAACATGGGCTGCGGCGTGTCGTCCCTAAAACCGACGACGGTGCAGACTCCCTGACCCGGATGAATGACGTGTTGACCGATTGAGAACATGCTACCTCCAACTTATACGAATTTACGTATGTCTAGAATAACACGCTGACGTGCGCAAATCCTCGCTTTATGCAGGAAAAGCACACAACTCTGATAGGTAAGAGTATTCGATAAAAGACACAGCTCATTCACACCTTTATGCATTTTCAACGCGTGCATAATCTGCAGGCAGACCGGCATCTTTGAGTGACTCCATACAAGCTGTAGTCAATTTTGTGCATATGCAATTTCGATTGGCTTTACCCTGCGACAGTGCCCCTCGCTTGTGATAGAGTGCTACAAACTCTGGCTTTTGCCCTACGAGTGACCAAGAGCTCGGGGGCTTTAACACAAGGAGGATCTATGCCCGAGAAGATTGAAGAGCTGGTACGCGCTGCGCTTGCTGCGGCCCAGGAGGCCGGCGACCTTTCCGCATTTGAACTTGACGATTGCGCTATCGAGCGACCGGCTGACACTTCTCATGGCGAGTGGACCTCTACCATGGCCCTGAAGTCCGCCAAGCTGGCCCACTGCGCCCCGCGCAAGATCGCCGAGGCCATCGTTGCCCATATGCCCGAGGATCCCGCGATCGAGAAGGTTGAGATCGCAGGCCCCGGTTTCATCAACTTCTACCTCTCCGTTGCCGTCAAGAATGCCATCTTTGGCGAGGCTCGCGAGAAGGGCATGGACTTCGCTAAGTCCAACGTCGGTGGTGGCCTGAAGACCCAGGTCGAGTTCGTTTCCGCCAACCCCGTCGGCCCCATGCACATCGGCCACGGCCGCTGGGCCGCGCTGGGCGATTCGCTCTGCCGCGTTATGGACCACGCCGGCTATGAGATCCAGCGTGAGTTCTACATCAATGACCACGGCTCTCAGATGAACACCTTCGGCAACTCCATCAGCACGCGCTATATGCAGCTTGCCGACATCATCGCCAAGCAGGGCGTTGATATCGACGAGGCTCACAAGCTGCTGATCGCCGACCGTGACGCCTTTGTTGCCGACGAGAACGACGAGCACCCCGAGACCCATCCGTATCAGGACAACTTTGCCGAGACCTTGGGCAAGGACTCTTACGGCGGCGACTACATCATCGACGAGGCCGCCGAGTTCTGGCGCACCGACGGCGATAAGTGGGTCAACGCCGATCCTCAGGAGCGCATGGAGAGCTTCCGCGAGCGCGGCTATGTAAAGATGGTCGATAACATGCGCGACCTCTGCCACGCCGTCAACTGCGACTTCGATCGTTGGTACTCCGAGCGCTCGCTGTACGTGAAGGACACCGAGGGCGAGACCGCCGGCACCTCCGCCGTCGACCGCGCTTTTGAGAAGCTCGACAAGATGGGCTACCTCTACACCAAGGACGGCGCCCTGTGGTTCCGCTCCACCGATCTGGGCGACGACAAGGACCGCGTCCTGATCAAGTCCGACGGCGAGTACACCTACTTCGCCTCCGACGTCGCCTATCACTGGGATAAGTTCCAGCGCGTCGATCACGTCATCGACATCTGGGGCGCCGACCACCACGGTTACATCGAGCGCGTACGCTGCGTCTGCGACGCTCTTGGCTATCCCGGCAAGTTTGAGGTTCTGCTGGGCCAGCTCGTCAACCTGCTGCGTAACGGCAAGCCCGTCCGTATGTCCAAGCGCAAGGGCACCATGGTGACCCTGCAGGAGCTCGTCGACGAGGTCGGCTCCGATGCCGCTCGCTACACGCTCATCTCCAAGAGCTCCAACCAGATGGTCGACTTCGACATCGAGGCCGTTAAGAAGCGCGACAACTCCAACCCGGTCTATTACGTGCAGTACGCTCACGCCCGCGTGTGCTCCATCCTGCGCCGTGCCGCCGACGTTACCGCCGAGCAGGCCGACGAGATGGGCATGAAGGCCGTTGCCGCCAAGGCCATCGGTGAGAACGTCGATTACTCGCTGCTGACCGACCCGACCGAGCTCGCCCTTTCGCGCAAGCTCAACGAGCTCACCGACCTGATCGCCAGCTGTGCTCGCGACCGCGCTCCGTTCCGTCTGACCCACTTTGCCGAGGAGCTCGCCGGCGACTTCCACAGCTTCTACGCTGCCTGCCAGGTTCTGCCGAGCGAGGGCCGTCCCGTCGACCCCGAGCTTTCGCGCGCCCGTCTGGCAGCTTGCGACGCTGTCCGCGTGACGCTCGCCCTGGTGCTTACCCTCGTTGGCGTTTCCGCGCCCGAGCAGATGTAATCTGCGGGTCATTTGACCGTGTAGGTTTGGTTTAACTGAGCCCTATAAGCCCGATCTTCTACGGAGGTCGGGCTTTTTTCGCAAACGCCGACGTATTGATGAATTTGGAACTGCTGGAAATGCGAAACTATGCCGGTTTACTACGATGAATTGAGGAATTCTAACCACGCCGGCTTTTTGCTAAAAAGTGCAAGGCATCTACCTGCGGTTTTAGTTCAACAAGTTTCGGAGTGGTCGCGGTTGAGCGATTCATCGTAGTAAACCGCCATAGTTTTGGCGGAGGCAGTCAGATTTGTGGGTGGCAAACAAAGAGTGTCCCTTTTGACTAGTCGTTTAAGAACGTCCCCCCAATGACTAAGTTGCAGGTGGCGGCGGTTGTGTTACACTAACGCTGCGTAGTTGACGCAATCATCTCGATACAGATCAATGATGTCCGTCGTTTTGAACGGAACTAGACTGTTTAGCCGCCCTGAAGGTTTATGCAGGGAGCATGTGATCACAGGGCTTGAAAAGAAAGTTGAGCAAACACTGTGTCTGATCAACAGCAAGAAAACGAAATAACGACGACGCAGGCCGCTCCCGCTGCACCGGTTGCGTCGGACCAGGTCGCGGCGCCCGCGCAAGCCTCGGCTCCTGAGACGCCTAAGGCTGCTTCGACGCCTATGCCTGTAGCGGCTGAGAAGGCCGTGCCTGCAACTGGTGAGGAGGCTGCTCCGGCAAAGCCCAAGCGCACGCGCCGCACGGCCAAGCCTGCCGCTGACGGCGAGGAGGTCACCAAGCCAAAGCGCCGTACCACGCGCACGACGCGCGCCAAGCTCACCGTTGCAGCTGACTCCTCGGCGCCGATTTCCGATGAGGTCGCGCAGGCACGTGCGTTGGCGCAGATTAGCGAGGCTCAGGTGGTGCGCGCCCGCCGTCGTGCTGCCGAGCGCGAGGCCGCGGCTCTGACCGAGCTTGCAGCTCCGTCTGTACTCGAGACTCCTGCCGCCACCGAGGTTCTTGCCGCCGACCAGCCGACCGAGAAGCCGGCACCGCGCACACGCCGTCGCACGGCTGCTAAGGCCGAGCAGGTTGCTGAACAGGTAACCCCCGAGCCCACTGAGGCTTCGGTCCGTTCCGCGGCAGGGGAGGGCACATCGCCTGTTGAGCCCGCTGCGCCTGTCGAGGCCAGCGAAGTTCCCGTTGTCGATCCGGCTTTGCGCCCGCACCGTCGCGGTCGCAAGCCCAAGGCCTTTGTCGAGGCCGAGAAGGCCGCAGCCGCAGCCGCTGCCGCTCGGGATGCTGCGGCGACTGCCAAGTCCTCAACTGCTGCCGATGCACCCGTCCAGGATGCCACGACTTCCGAGGCCGTTTCTGCCGATGCCGAGCCCGCCGACGTCCGTCCCGGTCGCAGCCGTCGCACTGCTGCTAAGCGCACGTCCAAGGCTAAGGCTGCCAAGAAGGGTGCGTCCGAGGATTCCGCCGAGACGACCGCCGATGCATCGACTGATGCCGTCGAGCCCCAGGACGTCGAACAGCCTGCATCCGAGAAGCCCAAGCGCGGTCGCAAGAAGTCCGTTAAGGCCAAGGCCGCCAAGCAGCATGCTGATGTCGAAGCGCAGGTTGATTCTGGCGCCGAGGCCAATGACGCCGCTGCGGCCAATGTTGACACCACCGCAACCGATGGTGCCGCCCCCGCCGAGGGCGAAGACGGCGCTCGCCCCAACCGTCGCCAGCACAAGCGCAACGAGGAGCGCAACGAGCGCAAGGACGAGCGCAACAACGACCGTCGCAACCGCCAGCGCGATCGCAAGCAACGCAACAAGGAGCGTAATGCCGCTCCCACCGAGCCAACGCTTTCGCGCGAGGAGCTTGCGGCCATGAAGGTCGCCGAGCTGCGCGAGAAGGCAAAAGAGTTCGAGATCGAGACGACCGGCAAAAAGAAGGCTGAGCTCGTCGAGGAAATCTACGTCACCGCTGCGAAGGCCGAGGGCTTCCGCGACATCAAGGGCATTCTGCAGATTCGCCCGGACAGCTCCGGCATCATCCACGCCCATGGCTACATGAAGTCCAACGACGACGCCTTCGTGCCCGCCTACCTCATCCGCTCCGCGCGCCTGCGCACGGGCGACGTCATCGAGGGCTCGCTGCGTCCTTCGCGCGGCGGCGACAAGCGCGCCGGCCTCGCCAAAATCACGACCGTCAACGGTCTGGACCCCGAGCAGATTCGCAACCGTCCCAAGTTCGGCGACCTCACCCCGGTCTATCCCAACGAGCCGCTGCGCATGGAGCACGGCAAGGACTCTATTACCGGTCGCGCCATCGACATCGTGTCACCGATTGGCAAGGGCCAGCGCGGCCTGATCGTGTCCCCGCCCAAGGCCGGCAAGACCACGATCCTCAAGAAGATCTGCCAGTCCATCTCGATTAACAACCCCGAGGTGCACCTCATCTGCCTGCTCGTCGACGAGCGCCCCGAAGAGGTCACCGATATGCAGCGTTCCATCAAGGGTGAGGTTGTGGCGTCGACCTTCGATATGCCTGCCGACAACCACACCCGCGTGGCAGAGCTCGTCATCGAGCGCGCCAAGCGCATCGTAGAGCTGGGTGGCGACGTCGTGGTGGTGCTCGACTCCATCACGCGCCTCGCCCGCGCCTACAACTTGGCGGCGCCCGCCTCGGGCCGCATCCTTTCGGGCGGCGTCGATTCGGCGGCCCTATATCCGCCCAAGCGCTTCCTGGGTGCAGCCCGCAATATCGAGAACGGTGGCTCGCTTACCATCCTGGCCTCTGCCCTCATCGACACCGGTTCCAAGATGGACGAAGTCATCTTTGAGGAGTTCAAGGGCACCGGCAACATGGAGCTTAAGCTCGACCGCGACCTGGCCGACCGCCGCATCTTCCCGGCTATCGACCCCGTTGCCTCCGGTACGCGTAACGAGGACCTGTTGGTCGACGAGCAGATGCGTCCGTTTGTCTTTGGTCTGCGTCGCATTCTTGCCGGCATGAACAACACCGAGCGCGCAGCCGCATCGTTTATCAAGGGTCTTAAGGGCACCAACACCAACCAGGAGTTCCTGGTGCGTTCGGCCAAAAAACACAGCGACTACGAGCAGACGTTCTAGGTTGTCATCCACGCGCAGCGATAGTCATCAATGCGATAAAGGGTCGGGGCTTTGAGCCTCGGCCCTTTTCTATAGCGCCGCTCCGCGCTTATTTTTGACCGTAAGACCGACGAGCAGCAGGTTTCCCGTTTCAATCCGACATCGTCACTTGCAATCGACAGGACGGTTTCGCATAATAACTTTTAAGCTTCGCGACGGAAAACGCAGATGAAACGAACCATATACCGTTGCTTTGGGGCATAGCCCCGCTTCATCTTCTCTCGCGCAGCCAACTGAATGATGCGATTTGGGTGCTGGAAGATGGGGAGAGCTCATGGCTTCTTCTGATGCAACACAACGAGCAGTCCTTGCCGGACTTTCGTGCGGGATCGGCCTTGCCGCTCCCGTGGTTATGTATGCCGCGACGCTGCCGTTTTCGTCGGTGAACGAGACGGTCGTGGCGGGTGCAGTTCCCTTCGCCGTGGGCGCGGTGGCGGGCGTGGGTATCTATGCCGCCTCGCTGGGTATCTCCGAGTATCGTGCGCAGCGTGAAGAGCGTCTGTTCCAGCCCGATGCCATGGGCGGTGCCGCCAATCTCAATCAGCATCAAAGCGAGTTCAAGACCGCCTCGATTCCAGCTCAGCAGCAGGATGCGATTCCGTACGCTGCGGCTTCTGCTTCTCAGGCTCAGTCGGAGCAGTCTACCTCGGCATTCCTTTCCGGCCTGACTGGTGCGTTCCAGCGCCGTCATGCCGATGATGGTGTCCCTACCATCGCTCGAGCCGCAGATGCTATGGACGAGGCCGAGGCTTGGTCCATGATCGACAGCATGCTCGACGACGATTCGCCGGTGAGCTGCGACCCTGCGCGCTCGCGCGACGTCTATCAAGTCGCCATCGACGAGCTCACCAACGGCGGGCAGACCGGCTCCTTCAATCGCGATGATATCGCCGCCGCGGCACGCGCCGTGTCGGGCTCCCAGGCCGCCCCTGCGGGCAGCACGGCGGCTTTCGTGGCACTCGTTGCCAATGCGGCGGTCAATAACGCCTACAGCGCTACCTCGGCGGACGCGAACGCTTCTGCCGATAATTCGTACGTTGATGAAGCCATGACCGCGGACGAGGAGGCTGTTGCCGCCCGCCGTGCCGCCGAAAGCTCGCTTTGGGGCGCTCCTGCCCAGCAGCAGGCGGCTGAGGCTGCGCCGTACAACGCAAACCTCGCCAGCATGCCTATCATCTCCGGTGCCGCTGACATCGATCTCGATGACCTCGATGAGCCTGCAGCCATCACCGCATCGATTGATGCCCAAGATCGCATCGACACCGGCGACCTTCCGGATGCCTCGCTCGAGGTTGATGTCCCCATGGCCGATTACTCGGGCCACGAGGACATGTGGGCCGCTGCCACCGCGATTCTGGACGAGATCGACGAGCCTGCTCCTGTTGCAGCTCCCGCTCCCGTCGCTGCCCCTCAGCCTGCTGCACCCGCCTATGTCGGCCGTCACAGCGCTGTGTTCCCCGAGGATACCGCCCGTATCTCGCGCGAGGGCATCGAGCGAGCCGAGGCTATTGCCGCCGGCATTATGGAAAATCGTCGTCACGAGCGCGTCAATCAGATCCTCGAGGAAGAGATCGAGCGCCTGCAGTCCTCTACCGCCAAGCGTACGGGCCGTGCCTATCTGAGCGTTATCGAGGGCGGTACCGCCAGCTTCGCGCCGCTCCGCGCGGAGGCATAACTTCTGCATGGTTAAGATCAATCGAAAATGGGCGGTCGTGACCTGCCTGATGGCGCTCTTGATCTGGGGCAATTCGCTGGTTCCCGGCTCGGGGTCGGGTTCGCTGAGCCTAACGGTCATGGAAGCTATCCGCGGTTTCCTGCGCGGCGTGGGACTTCCATATGAATGGGTGACCAACTTTGTTGTTCGCAAATGCGCGCATTTTACCGAGTATATGGTGCTCGGCATCTTGGCAACGCACGCCTTTGATTTTGAGGGCCGGCGCACCTTTGACGTGCTGCTGCCCACGGCGGTGTTCCTGCTGCTGATTCCTTCGATCGACGAGACGATTCAGCTCTTTGTGCCGGGACGCGCCGGCATGATCACCGATGTGATGATCGACTGCTGTGGTGCGGCAACGGGCGTTGTGCTCCGATATCTCTTACGGCCGCTGATGCGCGCCAAAAAAGCCGCCTAGGACGTATTGTTTGGTCCTAGGCGGCCTTTTTTATTTGAGGGCTTATATGAGGCGTGGTGGCGTCGTTCCGTAGGTCGGATTTGCCGGGCGCGCCACGCCCTGTGGGTGCGTCTGCTACTGAAGCGCCTGAGCGCCCAGGGCCAAGCAGCCCATAATGCCCTGTTTGCCCTCGAGGCTGTTGTTGACGATATAGCTATCGATGTCGGCCATCTCGGGCGTGACGATGTAGCCGTTGAGCATCTCGGCGCACTTCTTGCGCGCGAGCGGCACGATGGGGGTGTGGTCGGCCACGCCGCCACCGATGACGATCTTTTGCGGTGCGTAGCACAGGATGTAGGTCATGAGCGCCTGCGCCAGATAGCCGGCGAGCAGGTCCATGGCCTCCGGGTCATCGGCCATCTCTCCGGCGCTCTTGCCACCCCAGCGCTTTTTGACGCCGGGACCGGCGATGAGGCCCTCGAGGCAGTTGTCGTGGAAGGGGCAGCCGCTGTGCTCGCCGATGGTGTCGCGCGGGTCGCGCGTGACCAGGATGTGACCGGCCTCGGGATGCATCATGCCGTGCACGAGCTTACCGCCCGAGAGCACGCCGGCGCCCACGCCGGTACCGATGGTCAGATACACCACGTCAGTGAGGCCCTGGGCGCAACCAAAGGTGACCTCGCCCAGGCAGGCGACGTTGACGTCGGTGTCGTAGCCGCAGGGAATATTGAGCTCGTTTTGGATGGTGCCCAGCAGGTCAAAGTAGCGCCATGCCGTTTTGGGCGTCTCCAGGATCTTGCCGTATTGGGACGAGGCAGGGTTGACTGCGGTGGGGCCAAAGGCGCCGATGCCCAGCGCGGCGATGTCCTTGTCGGCAAACCATGCGTTGACGGCCTCAACGGTCTCCTGCGGGGTCGTGGTCGCAATCTGCTCGCGTTCCAGGACCGTGCCGTCTGCATAGCCCGTGGCGCAGACCATCTTGGTGCCGCCGGCCTCGAGCGCTCCGATAAGCTGCTGCTCTGCCATAGTATTCCTCTCTGGACGAGTTGCTCCGTGACTAAAGTATAGCGCTCTAAAAAATAAATGAGGTCGCTATAAAAAGAAACCTCATGGCCCAACGGGTTCACGAGGTTTCTTTAGTGCCTTTAGTTACTGACCGTCCTTACCCGCGCGGGTTGATTTTATCACGTAGCGACTTGAGGTTCTCAAGCGCAGCGTTGAGCGTCTCGTCTCGCTTGGCAAAGTGGAAACGAATCAGATGGTTGACGGGCTCGCGGAAGAAGCTCGAGCCCGGAACGGCGCCCACGCCCACCTTGGAGGCCAAATCCTCACAGAAGTCGAGGTCGCTGTCATAGCCAAACTCCGAGATATCCATCATCACATAGTAGGCGCCCTGCGGCACGTTGTGCTCAAGACCGATGCTATCGAGCCCCTGACAGAATAGGTCGCGCTTGGCGGTGTAGAGGTCGAGGACCTCCTGGTAATAGCTGTCGTCGAATTTGAGGGCGGTGACGACAGCTTCCTGCAGGGGAGCGGCAGCACCCACGGTGAGGAAGTCGTGGACCTTTTTAATGCGCTCGGTGATCTGGGCCGGGGCGATGGTGTAGCCCAGACGCCAGCCGGTGATGGAGTACGTCTTAGACAGCGAACTGCAGCTGATGGTTCGATCGAACATGCCGGGCAGCGTGGCCATATAGACGTGCTCGTGGGGCGCGTAGACGATGTGCTCGTATACCTCGTCGGTAATGCAGTAGGCGTCGTACTTTTTGCAGAGGTCGGCGATTAAGGTGAGCTCCTCGCGCGTAAAGACCTTGCCGCAGGGGTTGGAAGGGTTGCACAGGACGATGGCCTTGGGATCGTTGTCGCGGAAGGCCGCCTCGAGTGTCTCGCGGTCAAAGTCGAACGCAGGTGGGTTAAGCGGCACGTAGATGGGCTCGGCACCCGAGAGGATCGTGTCGGCGCCGTAGTTCTCGTAGAATGGCGAGAAGATGACGACCTTGTCGCCGGGGTTTGTGACCGTCATCATGGCGGCCATCATGGCCTCGGTGGAGCCGCAGGTGACCACGATGTTCTCGTTGGGGTTGATCGGCATGCCCATAAAGTGCTCCTGCTTGGCGGCAAGCGCCTCACGCATGGCCTGGGAGCCCCAGGTGATGGAGTACTGGTGATAGAGCGGCTTGGGGTCGCTGGCGATGGCGCTCAGGCTGTTGAGCAGCTGCGCCGGGGGATCGAAGTCGGGGAAGCCCTGCGACAGGTTGACGGCGCCATACTTATTGGAGATGCGCGTCATGCGGCGGATGACCGAATCGGTAAACGTTGCCGTACGGTTGGAGAGTTCTTTCATGCTTGTCCTTTCGAGCATTTGCAGTGGGGCAAGTTTACTCCTATGAAACCGGTGGGAATTGCTCGAAATGGTCTCGAAAAACTCTTTTCAAAATTCTTGAAAATTGGGGCTTGCATCGCGTGGCGTTCCTTGCAATAATAGTCGAGCGCGAAGCGCACAGGACACGGTGGGTGTAGCTCAGTTGGCTAGAGCGACGGGTTGTGGTCCCGTAGGTCGAGGGTTCGAGTCCCTTTACCCACCCCAGTTCTTGCTTCGTGTTGATATCGGGTCGTTAGCTCAGTTGGTAGAGCAGGGGACTCTTAATCCCAAGGTCCAGGGTTCGACCCCCTGACGGCCCACCACACGATATCTCCTCTAAAGTCCGCTACGACGGACTTTAGCTTTGGGTCGTTAGCTCAGTTGGTAGAGCAGGGGACTCTTAATCCCAAGGTCCAGGGTTCGACCCCCTGACGGCCCACCCAAAGTATGTTAAAGCGACTGGCTTAGGCTGGTCGCTTTTTTTGTTGACCTCGCATGGGGTCGAACCCGTCGGGGCGCGAAGCTGAGGAAATGCGTAAGCATTTACCAGCGCAGCGCGCAAGGCGCAAAGCGCCGAAGCGGCCGCCTGCAAAGCAGGCTGACCCCCTGACGGCCCACCAAAGATTGTTAAGACGGTCAACTTCGGTTGGCCGTCTTTTTTATTAACCTCGCATGGGGCCGAACCCGTAAGGGCACAGACGCTTTACAAGTCGAGCCTGCCCTGGGGGTCGGTGAATCCGTCTGTACCCTCCTTGAGCTTTTTCTCGTCTGCTTTCACGCGACGTTCGAGCTTCTTTGTATCTTCGGCAGGCGGTAGGTTCTCGGGTACAATTCCGCGGTCGATGAGGCTGCCACGCACGCTTGTGTTGTTCTCGACGTGCTCTTGCTTGATCTGGTCCAGACCGTACAGGTCGTGTTCCTCGGCGTTGAAGGCCGTCATCGAGTTCGTAAGGTCCTTTGCTTTGATGAGGACATCGGCTAACCTGTCCGCCAATGCCGCGCTCTTGGGTTTGCCGAGCTGCTGCTTCATTTCCGCCGTGCTTCTGCCGCCGAATAACGCTTCATCGCCCTTCGACTTGATGATCGCGAATCCTTTGGAGTCCACGCCGCGTTTGAATGCAATACCCGAGAGCTGTTTCTCTGAATCGGATAGCGAGTGGCGCGCCTGCAAGCGCTGAATCTCTGCGAAGCGCTGCTCTATGAGCTCTTGGCGGCGCGTCTGCACGGCAAAGTATGCTTGGGCGAGTGCAATCTCTGGCTTGTTTGAATCTCCGTTCTGGGCGATTAAATAGCATGCATAGCGCGTAAGTTTGTAGTCTTTAACCGCGCGAGCGGCGACACCGGCAATTACCATTTTCGTGGTGTCACGAAAATGGGAATCAACTGGAGTTTTGTTTGTTTCGCACGAGACTTTTGCCCTCTAAACAACTTCGGCGAAGTTTTCCCATCGCGTGTACCCCATGGGTTCCATTAAATCTCGTGCGAGCCAATACTCAACGCCGTCTTCTACATTGGCGTAGCTATCAAGTTCGACACGCCACTTCTCGATATCTCTACTGTCCATATCTCCTCCTCGCTGGCCTATTGTCTATGCGGGCTTTGCCCGCTCCGTATTCAGAACAAGGATACGCTGCCGTACGGACACGAATGGGCCCCGTGCCACTTCGAGCTCACGGGGCCCATAGATATCGATTAGTTGTGTTCTGCTTTAGATGGGTGTTCGAATTAGTCCGCTCGATAGTGCGATCCGAGGCTTTCGGTTCGTTTGCGCATGGCTTTGACCATTTCCTGTGCTAGTTGAATCTGCGATTGCAGGCGGGCGAGGGCTGCGACTTCGCTGTCCTGGGCTTTCTGTGTGCTCAAGGTCGTTGCCTCCGTCTTCAAGCCCTCAAGCTCGTGTAGTGCCTCGGATAGGCCTGTTTCGGTCCTGTTGATCATGCAATAGGTGCTCATCGTGTGCCTTAGGCTGTGTGTCAGGCGTTCGGCATCTGTTGCGGCTATGCCGTACTGGGGGAGGGCGATATCCGCCTTCAGGGCTGTCTCGGGCTCTTTCTGTGCTGCTTGGGCTGCCGATGCGCCCGCGATGCGCCCGAACACGATGCCGTTGGCGCTTGACAAGCCACCAATGCGGTCGGCGCCGTGCATGCCGCCTGTCGCCTCACCGCAAGCGTAGAGGCCCTCAACGCCCGTTTGCGCGGTCTTATCGATCTTGATGCCGCCGTTAGCGGCGTGGGCATACATCGCAACGCGCATCTCGTCAGTCGGGGCGATGCCGTGCTCGTCTTGCAGCCAGGTGGCAAAGGTCTGCACAAACTCTGGGACATCTTCGCGGGGAAAGTCGTAGTGGAGTGCCAGGCCTTCGACACCTGCCTGATCGATGACGAGATCGATGGCGCTGGAAGCCAGGCGCGAAGTGAAGGGACCGTATCCGGAGCGTTGCTCAAGCAGGTCGTCCAGCTTGTCGTCGGCAATATCTACCGGCTGGTCTACATGTACGTAGCGCCAGGTTTTCTCGTTGAAGACCAGGTTGCGCTTGGGCTCGATGAAGCCGGGCATCATCTGCATGAACTCTATATTAGTAAGTGTTGCGCCGTGCGCCAGCGCGATGGCCTGCGAGGAGCTGAGCACATCAGCCGACGTAAGGCTGCGCTCGAACAGGCCGCCTGTGCCACCGGTTGCGATGATCGTGGCCTTGGCAGCAAAGGGCACGATTCGATTTTCGGTGAGGTCGTAGAGCATGGTTCCGGTTATTCTGCCGTTCGTGTCCTCAACAAGGTCGATAAGCTCATGGCGGGGGAGCAGGCGAATGCCGAGCGACTCGATCCGGGTCGTCAGAGCGTCCTCAAGGGGCTTGCGGGTGAGGCCGCGCCACATGCGCGTCTTGTGGTCAAAGCAGGGGATAAATTGCTTTTGCTGAGCGCTTTCAGCGCTTTGCGGACGCTGGAGCTCAACACCCAGGTCTTGCTCGAGCCATTCAATTGCCTGGGGAATGCTGTGGACAAACGTCTGGACAAGATCGGGGTCGGCGACGCCGCCACCAACGGTCTGGATGGTATCGATAAGGTCTTGTTCGTCGTCTTCGTTAACGGGTCCGATAAGCCCCAAGCCCCAGGTTCCGGGGAAGAAGCTTGATCCACTCATAGTCTTGCCGGCGCTTGCCACAGTGACGGTCACGCCCGCGCGCGCCGCTTCGATGGCGGCGCAAAGGCCCGCAATGCCAGATCCAATTACCAGTACATCAGTCGATTCCATCGGATTCCTTTCTCGTCCGGCGCATTGTCGCACGGGTGATCGGCAATGGGGCCGCAAAGACTCGGCAAATCGGTAAAGGGCAATTATGGCAGGTGGGTGTCATGGACACTTTGACGTTCCATCTCGTCTCATCTCGTATTTCGCCCCAACTGGTATATCGGCATTAGCTACCCTGCGACAGCGTAAACAAAAAGAGCCGCTACCTCGAAAGGTAGCGGCTCCAAAGCTCAACTATATGAGCATCGCGCGGGCGCGATTAGGCCTTGAGGGCCTCCTCGACAGCGACAGCGCAGGCGACGGTGGCACCGACCATGGGGTTGTTGCCCATGCCGATGAGACCCATCATGTCGACGTGCGCAGGCACGGAGGAAGAACCGGCGAACTGGGCGTCGGAGTGCATACGGCCCATGGTGTCGGTCATGCCGTAAGAGGCAGGGCCGGCGCCCATGTTGTCCGGGTGCAGGGTACGGCCAGTGCCGCCACCAGAAGCGACGGAGAAGTACTTCTTGCCAGCCTCGATGCGCTCCTTCTTGTAGGTGCCAGCGACGGGGTGCTGGAAGCGCGTGGGGTTGGTGGAGTTACCGGTGATCGAGATGTCGACGTTCTCGTGCCACATGATGGCAACGCCCTCGCGGACGTCGTCGGAGCCGTAGCAGTTAACGGCAGCGCGGGGACCATCGGAGTAGGGGATGGTCTCGACGACCTTGAGCTCGCCCGTGTAGTAGTCGAACTGGGTCTTCACATAGGTGAAGCCGTTGATGCGGGCGATGATCTGGGCGGCGTCCTTGCCCAGACCGTTAAGGATAACGCGCAGCGGCTTCTTGCGAGCCTTGTTGGCGTTCAGAGCCAGGCCGATAGCGCCCTCAGCGGCAGCGAAGGACTCATGGCCGGCCAGGAAGGCGAAGCACTCGGTGTCGTCGGAGAGCAGCATAGCGCCCAGGTTGCCGTGGCCCAGACCGACCTTGCGGTCCTCAGCGACGGAGCCGGGAACGGTGAAGGCCTGGATGCCCTCGCCGATGATGGCGGCAGCCTCAGAAGCGGTCTTGGCGCCACGCTTGACAGCGAGAGCGCAGCCGAGGGTGTAGGCCCACTCGGCGTTCTGGAAGGCGATGGACTGGGTGTTGTTGACGATCTCACGCGGGTTGAAGCCCTTGTCGGTGCAGATCTGCAGAGCTTCCTCGAGGGAGGCGATGCCGTTGTCGGCGAGGCACTTGTTGATCTTGTCAGCGCGGCGCTCGTAACCTTCGAACGTAACAGTCATAGTTATTTCCCTCCCTTTCTACTCGTGAACCGGGAACACGCTGGCGACGGAGTGAGTCTCCTCGTCGGTGCGCGGGTCGATGTACTTGGCAGCGTTCTCCCACTGACCATAGTGGCCCATAGCGCCAGCGATGGCCTCCTCGGGGGTCTTGCCGGCCTTGACGGCGTCGGTGAACTTGCCGAGGTTCAGGAACTCGAACGCGATGATCTCGTTCTTGTCGTTGAGAGCCATGCGGGTGACGTAGCCCTGAGCGAGCTCGAGGTAACGAGCGCCCTTGGCCTTGGTGCCGAACATGGTACCGACCTGAGAGCGAAGGCCCTTGCCGAGGTCGTCGAGGGAGGCGCCCACGGGCAGGCCGCCCTCGGAGAACGCGGTCTGGCTGCGGCCGTAAACGATCTGCAGGAAGATCTCGCGCATAGCAACGTTGATGGCGTCGCAGACGAGGTCGGTGTTGAGGGCCTCGAGGATGGTCTTACCGGGAAGGATCTCGGAAGCCATGGCAGCAGAGTGAGTCATGCCCGAGCAGCCGATGGTCTCAACGAGGGCCTCCTCGATGATGCCGTCCTTGACGTTCAGCGTGAGCTTGCAGGCGCCCTGCTGAGGTGCGCACCAACCCACACCGTGCGTAAGACCGGAGATGTCGGAAATCTCCTTAGCCTGGACCCACTTGCCCTCCTCGGGGATGGGTGCGGGGCCGTGGTATGCACCCTTGGCAACGGGGCACATGTTCTCCACTTCCTGTGAGTACTGCATGCCTCTCCTCTCTATCGTGTTGGCGTCCCGTCTGGGGGTCGTGGCTGGCGATTGCCGGGCGACCCTTCGAAAGGGACATGACATGCAGCCCCTATAATACCGCGAAATGCACGGAATATTCGGCGAACGGCTCAGTTTTCGTAGCGAGAAGTCCGGAAGTTTTAATTGAAACGGTTTAACTATATGTTCTGTGGTCGCGAACTTCCGTAGAGGGGGTTCGTCTTGGGCAAGCTTTTGGTCAGCTCTTGTAAGCGTTGCAGGGGTTGACCTGTTGCAACGGTGCCGTTCGCCGCCCGTTTACTGCCTTTGGCCGCGCGAGTGTATTGTTTTGCGTGAATGTTTTGATGGCACGCTTCAATCGTGCTGTATTGGATGGCAATCAGATCCCGGCGAAGGGAGCGCCATGCAGCGCGTTTGGAGAACGGTTACCGGCTTTTACCATGTCTGTGCCCGCGGTGTGGGCAAGCAGCTCATCTTTGAGGGCGATGAAGACCGGTGGGAGTTTTTGGAGCTGATGCGCGAGTGCTGCCGCGAGGTGGGCGTGACGGTTATCGCCTGGTGCCTTATGGGCAATCACGTGCATCTGGTGCTTGCAGATTACGAGGACGCGATGAGCGCGGCGATGCACCGGCTGCTTTTGACGTACGCGCGGCGGTTCAATAAGCGCACGGGGCGCACGGGTCATCTGTTCCAGAACCGTTTTGACCGGCGCTCGCTCGATACCGACCGTTATCTAATGGCTGCCATTCGCTATGTTCACGCTAATCCGCAGGAGGCGGGTATCGCCCTGATCGAGCGTTATCCCTGGAGCAGCTTTGCCGAGTATCTGAGAGCGTATGACAACGATACGACGAGGGGATTTTCGGACCCTTCTTGTGTGCTTGAGCTCTTTGAGTCTGCCAAGGGGTTTCTGGATTATTCTCTGTCGATGCCCGATGGTTCCGATCCGGTGATTCACGATATGGATGAGACAGAGTGGGAGCGGCGTGCGTTTGCCGACAAGATGGCGAAGCGCCTGGGCGTGCCGCTCAACGAACTCAAGACCGTAGCGCCCTCGCGGCGAGATGGAATCATTTTCGCCCTGCACGATGTCGGCTACACGGTGCGCGAGATCGAACGATATACGGGAATCAGCAAGAGTACCGTCTCTCGTATCGTGCGCGCTTATGTTCGGGTGAATGCTCAGGCTGAGGGCTCGGAATAGAAAATGGCCGAACCACTCTTGTCAAGCGATTCGGCCAACAAAATTCTTAAGATTTGGGACAAATACTACTGATTATTTTGTCCCGTGAGCATGCCGTCGAGGGTGCGCCAGGCGAGCTCGGCGCATTTGACGCGGGCGGGCATGTGCGAGATGTCCTGGAGCTGGGCGGCCTCGTCCAGGTCTTCCAAGTCCTCCTCGGAGAGCTGCTCGCCGCGGATCATGGCGAGGAAGAGCTCTGCCAAGCGGCGAGCTTCCTCGACGGTCTCGCCGGTGATGAGGTCGGCCATGATGTCGGCGCTGGCCTGGCTAATGGCGCAGCCGTGGCCGGTAAAGGACGCCTCCTCGATCACGTTGTTCTCGACACGTAGCTGCAAGGTGAGCTCGTCTCCGCAGCTGGGGTTGATGCCGTCGTGCTCGTGCGTGGGGGCGTCCATCTCGTACTTGTAGTCGGGGTGCGAGTTGTGCTCCATAAACGTGGTGGAGGTGTACAGATTACCCATTGAACGTGCTCCAAACGTGATGCAGGCCGGCGATGAACTTGTCGATATCGGCCTTGTCGTTGTAGAAGGCCACGCTGGCGCGGCAGCAGGCAAGGTTCTCGACGCCCAGCCAGGTGAGCAGCGGCTGCGCACAGTGGTGGCCGGCGCGAATGCAGACGCCGTCCATGTCCATGATGCTCGCTACGTCGTGCGGGTGGATGCCCTTGACGTTAAAGCTCACGACGCCGTGGTGGTTGTCCCAATAGATGGAGCCGATGATCTGGACAAAGTCGAGCTGCATAAGCTCGCCCATCAGGTAGTGGACGAGTGCCTGCTCGCGTGCCTGGATGTTCTCGTAACCCACCGTGTTGACCAGGTAATCGAGTGCGGCGCCCGTGGCGAAGATGCCGGCGGCGTCCTGCGTGCCGGCCTCGAACTTCTCGGGGACGGGAGCCCAGACAGCGTTCTGCTCGGTGACCGAATCGATCATCTCGCCGCCGGTAAGCATGGGCGGCATGGCGTTGAGCAGGTCCATCTTGCCCCACAGCACGCCGATGCCCATGGGGCCCATGGCCTTGTGCGCACTAAAGGCAAAGAAGTCGGCGCCCAGGTCGGCCACATCGACCGGCATGTGCGGCAGCGACTGCGCGCCGTCGACGACCAGGTAGCCGCCGTACTTGTGCACGAGTTTGCCAAGGTTCTTGACCGGGTTCTCGACGCCCAGCACGTTGGAGACCTGTCCCACGGCCAGGATCTTGGTCTTGGGACCCACCTTGGCAAGAACCTCCTCGGTGGTGAGCTGGCCGGTCTTGGTGGGGTAGAGGTAGACGAGCTTGGCGCCGGTCTCGCGGCAGACCTGCTGCCACGGAATCAGATTGGAGTGGTGCTCCATGATGGTGATGACGACCTCGTCACCCGGTTCGAGCACTGTGGGCGCAAAGCTCTTGGCGACCAGGTTGAGCGATTCGCTCGTGTTGCGGGTGAAGACGACCTCGTTGGCCTGTGAGGCGCCGATGAGGTCAGCGATCTGCTGGCGGACCTTCGCGATGGCGTCGGTGGCCTCGACGGACAGCGAGTACAGGCCGCGCAGGGGGTTGGCGTTCATGCGCTGGTAGAAGTCGCGTTCGGCGTCGAGCACACGGGCAGGGCGCTGCGCGGTGGCGGCGCTATCGAGGAAAGCGATCTCGGGGTGCTGCTGGAACAGCGGGAACTGGCCCTTGTAGGGGTTGGTCTCGATATCTACGGTGGGCCAGCCGCGCGAAGCCTCGTCGCTGGCGTCGAGCTCCATAGGCTCCGGTGCGGTACAGGTGTCACATTTAACGTGCTCGGTATCGATCATGCGAGCTCCTCCTCAAAGTTGTCGATCAGGTTGTTGCCCAGGCGGACGACGGCGGCGCGGGTGCGCTCGTCGGTGGCGGAAAGCGCGGCGTCCTCCAGCTTGGCGCGGATGAACAGGTCCTCGGCGGCGTTTTGGTCAAGACCGCGGCAGGCGAGATAGAACAGCTGCTCGTCGCGGACGTGGCCGATGGTGGCACCGTGGTTGCCGGCGACGTCGTCCTCGTCGCACAGGATGACGGGGACGGTCTTGTTGTCGACGCCCTTGTTGGCCAAAAGCACCGTCTCGCGCTCGGTGCCGGTTGCACCCTTGCAGCCGTGCACGAGGTCGATGGTGCCGCGATAGACCTTCTTTGACGTGCCGGTCAGTACGCCGTTGGCGTCGATCTCGCACTCGGTTTTGCGACCGCGGTGGCGCAGCTCGTAGTTAAAGTCGCGCACCTGCTCGCGGGCGCCCAGGTAATCGGTATCGATGGTGACCTTGGCGGTATCGCCCAGCAGGTCGCCGGCAAGGCCGGTGGCGCTGGCGCCGGCACCCAGGACGGTGTGCTGCACGTTGACGCGCGCACCCTCGTCCAGGAACAGGCCGGTGTCGTCGAGCGCGATCCAGCTATCGTCGAGCGTCTGCGTGCAGGTCACGTTGACGATGGCGTACTCGTGGGAGCACACGCGTAGCACGGAGCCCACGACACCCTCGCCGGCAACGGGGGAGTCCAGGGCAATATGCAGGTCGAGCGTTGCCTGCGGGCGGGCGACGACGTCGATGGCGGCGATGGCCGCGGCGGCATCGACACCGCTCACGCGCACAGCAACCGTGGCGTGCTTGTATGCGGGCACATCGATGACGATGCGCTTGGTAGCGTGCTCGGCCAAGTAGGCGTAGGCAGCCTCGCCCATGCCGGTTTCGAAGGCTTCAGCGGGGGAGAGCTCCTCCTCGAGCTTAATGGCACCGGCCTGGTAGACGGAGGTGGCGGGCACGTCGAGCTCGGTCTCGGGCGTGATGCGGGCACGGTCGGCAGCGTCGCCGGGGGCGGAGGCGCGGCGCTCGGGGAAGCGCTCGGCCATGGCGTCCATGGCGGCGTCGAAGGCGTCGGCGGCGCCGCAGAGCTGCTCGTCCAGCCCCATGACCTCGACGGCCTCGGCGGGAGCGGCGGCAAGTTCGTCCGAAAGCTCGAGCTTGGTCTGGTTCATCTTGAGCCAGCCCCAAGTGGCAGCCGGCATCGCGTTGACCTGCTCGAGTGTGGTAGCAGCGGTGTTGGTTTCCTGTTTCATTATCCGATCGCTCCTTCCATCTCGAGCTTGATCAGGTTGTTCATCTCGACGGCGTACTCCAGCGGTAGCTCCTTGGAGACCGGGTTGGCAAAGCCGTTGACGATCATGGTGCGGGCCTCTTCCTCCGAGATGCCGCGGCTCATCAGGTAGAACACCTTGTCGTCGCCGATGCGGCCGATGGTGGCCTCGTGGCCGATGTCGACGTTCTTGGCGCGGATGTCCATGGCCGGAATGGTGTCGGAGCGGCTCTGGTCGTCGAGCATCAGCGACTGGCAGCTCACGGTTGCCTTGGAGCCCTCGGCCTTGGGTGTGGCCACGATGGAACTGCGGAAGGTCTGGATGCCGCCGCTCTTGGAGATGCCTTTGGTCTCGACGGTTGCCGAGGTATCGGGCGCGTTGAGCACGACCTTGCAGCCGGTGTCGAGGTTCTGACCGGCGCCGGCAAAGGTGATGCCGGTAAAGCTCGAGCGGGCGCGTCGGCCGTTAAGCACGCTCATGGGGTAGAGGTAGCCCACGTGGCTACCGAAGGAGCCGCTGATCCACTCGATGTCGCCGTCCTCGTCCACGCGCGCACGCTTGGTGTTGAGGTTGTACATGTTCTTGGACCAGTTCTCGATGGTCGAGTAGCGCAGGTGCGCACGCTTGCCCACAAAGAGCTCGACGGCGCCGGCGTGGAGGTTGGCCACGTTGTACTTGGGCGCGGAGCAACCCTCGATAAAGTGCAGGTCGGCATCGTCCTCGACGATGATGAGCGTGTGCTCAAACTGGCCGGCACCCTTGGCGTTGAGGCGGAAGTAGCTCTGCAGCGGGAAGTCGAGCTTGGTGCCCTTGGGCACGTAGACAAACGAGCCGCCCGACCATACGGCGCCGTGCAGGGCCGCAAACTTGTGGTCGGTGGGCGGGATGAGCGTCATAAACTTCTCGTGGATGAGCGGTTCCCACTGTGGATCGTGCAGGGCTTCTTCAATACCGGAGTAGACGATGCCCATCTTGGACGCCGTGTCCTGCATGTTGTGGTAGACGAGCTCGGAGTCGTACTGCGCGCCGACGCCTGCCAGGTAGCTGCGCTCGGCCTCTGGGATGCCCAAGCGCTCAAAGGTGTTCTTGATGTCGTCGGGCACCGACTCCCAGTCGTGCTTTTGGTCGGTGTTGGGCTTGACGTAGGTGACGATGTTGTCCATGTCCAGGCCCTCGATGGAGGGGCCCCACGTCGGGTCGGGAAAACGGTTGAAGATCTCGAGGGACTTTAAGCGCAGGTCGAGCATCCACTGCGGCTCGTCCTTTTTGGCGCTGATCTCGCGCACGATGTCGGGCGTGATGCCGGCGTCGAGGCGCTCGAATCCCTCCTCGCCATAGGTGAAGTCGTAGAGGCTGCGGTCGATGTCCGCGACCTCGGTGCGGTTCTTGGTCATTACGTCGCCCCTTTACGCCTGCTGCTCGGCAGCGGCGGCCTCGGCCTGGGCGCGCTGCTCGGCGGCCTCGCGCTCGAAGGTCTCAAAGCCGTTCTTGTCGATCCAGGGGATGAGCGAGGCGTCGTCCTCGCGCACGATGTGACCCTTGACCATAACGTGGACGCGGTCGACACCCAAGTGCTCCAGGATGCGCGTGTTGTGCGTGATGATGAGCATGGAGCCGTCGCAGCTCTTGCGGTAGGCGTCCATGCCGTGGCTGACGGTGGAAAGCGCGTCGACGTCCAGGCCGGAGTCGGTCTCGTCTAGGATGGCGAGCTTGGGCTGCAGCAGCAGAAGCTGGAGCATCTCGACCTTCTTTTTCTCGCCGCCCGAGAAGCCCACGCCCAGCTCACGGTTGAGGTAGGAGGTATCCATGTTAAGCTCGGCCGCGAGCTCCTTGACGCGACGTCGGAACTCCTTGCCCTTCATCTCCAGGCCGGGGCGGCCGGCGATGCTGGCGCGCAAAAAGCTCGACAGCGGCACGCCCGGGATCTCGACCGGGGCCTGGAAGCTCAGAAACAGGCCGGCGCGCGAACGCTTGTCGGTGGTGAGCTCGGTGATGTCCTGGCCGTCAAAGACGATACGTCCGTCGTTGACCGTGTAGACGGGGTCGCCCATGACCAGGTGGCCGAGGGTGGACTTGCCGGCGCCGTTGGGGCCCATCAGCACGTGGGTCTCGCCGGCGGCGACGTTGAGGTTGACGTTGTGGAGGATGGTCTTCTCGTCCACGGAGGCGGTCAGACCTTCGATGGAAAGCAGCGGATTTGCGCTCATGCTGTCCCTCTCTGTATATGGTGTACTCATAGGTGTGCTAAACCCTAGGAATCTTCTCGGAATAAAGTTACTATGGGTTCGGCGTTAGTCAAGGGAAAACCCGACTAATCCACTCGACTTTTTAGATGAGGGACATAATAATCAGGTTTGTTTGTTCCGCTTGCATAGGATTTGGGACAAACAAGCCTGGTTTTGTCCCAGTAACGATGGGAGGGTAGGTATGCTCATTTCTTCCAAGGGCCGCTATGCCCTCCGACTGATGATCTATATCGCGGCGCTCGGTGACGCCGAGGGCAAGATTGCTCTGCGCGAGGTTGCCGACCGCGAGCGCATTTCGCAGAAGTATCTGGAACAGCTGGTTCGTCCGCTTATGAAGGCTGGCCTGCTTAAGAGCGTGCGCGGCAAGGGCGGCGGCTACATGATGGCCAAGGACCCGGCCGAGGTGCGTGCTGGCGACATCCTGCGCGCTGTCGAGGGCAGTACGGCTCCGGTGGCGTGCGACGGCATCGACAACAGCTGCGCCCGTAGCGATCTGTGCTCAACCGTCAAGTTCTGGCGCGGCCTGGACGACGTGATCGAAAACTACGTCGACGGCGTGACGTTGGCCGACCTTGCTGCCGTCCCCGAGATCAACTTCGACATTAAGCTGTAGGTTGAGCGCAATTCCTTAAGATTTCGCGGAGGGTTGTTGCCGTTTACCGAGGGGTTGTTGTGCAACAACGGGCGAGCTGCAATACTTACTCTTATCTTTGCAAACTGCACTTTAACTACACCAATGCAGGGAGGATCTTATGCAGCGCAAGCATTCTGCTATTGTCGCGGGCCTGACGCTGGCGCTTTCGTTTGGCGCCGTTTCCGCGCCGGCACCCGCCGCTGCCGAGGAGCCCACGCCGGGCGTTGCCTCGGGTGCCACCGATATCGATAAGGGTCTCTATACCCAGCAGTCCTTCTCGGGCGTGCTGAGGTCGGTCCAGGGCGTTTCGTTTGTTAACGTTACCCCCGAGATGAAGTACTTTACCAAGTACGAGAGCCATGGCAACTATAACCAGGGCTTTTCGTATGGCGACGGCTATAACGCGCTGGGTTATTACCAGTTCGACCGTCGATGGTCGCTCATTCCGTTTATGAAGCAGGCCTACAACTACAACCCCGAAAAATACAGCATGCTCAAGGATGCGATTGATCGCGGCAGCGAGATTTCCAACACGAGCAATGCCATGTACGAGAACGGCCAGCTCACCGAGTTGGGCCGTATTGCGCAGGAGGCTTTCCAAGGTGCTTATAACACCGACCCTGTTGAGTTCTCGGCTCTGCAGGATGCGTATGCGTACAACTCGTACTATGCGGTGACCGAGGCGTGGCTCAAGAGCGGCCTGGGCATTGATATTTCGGGCCGTGCCGATTGCGTTAAGGGCATGGTGTGGAGCATCACCAACATGTGCGGCACCGGTGGCTGCAGGGACTTCTTCCGTTGGGCAAACCTTTCTAACAGTATGACTGATCGCGAGTTTGTGACGGCGCTTTCCAACAGTGTGGTCAATAACGTGGCGACCAAGTATTCGAGCCAGCCCCAGTATCATGAGGGCTGGAAGAACCGCTACCGCAACGAGCTGAAGGACTGCTTGGGGTATATCGCCGAGGACGAGGCCGCTGCCGCTGCGACGCCCGTGCAGCCCGAGCCCACGCCGGCGCCCTCGCCGACGCCTGATTCGAATGACGACTCGAGCGACGATGCCAACGATGACAGGATGGATTCGCCCTCGACCGATGCTGACGGTGATGGCTCTGCTGGTGGCACTACCAACAACGGCTCTACCTCGAACGGCTCCGTTTCGAACGGCTCTGCTGCGGGCGATTCGTCTTCAAGCTCTGCAGGCAATACGGACAGCGACGCTTCTGGTTCGACCGGCGCTGGCACCTCTAACTCATCCACCGGCTCGAGCGATTCGTCCGTTGGCACCGGCTCTAACAACGGCTCCGGCTCTGACGCAACCCCTGGTTCCGATGCTTCCAAGGATGACTCGAATAAGGCGCCGGACGTTCCCGTTGCTTCGCCGGACAAGAAGCCTTCTTTCTCCGAGCAGCTTGGTTCTACGCTGGGCTCTTCGCTGATGGCTGGCGTCAATAACGGCTCGACCCAGAACAAGGGCAACTCTGATCAGGTTTCCACGGAAAAGATCGAAGCCGCAAAGGGCGACTCCAAGGACAAGGCTTCCGAGAAGACCGAATCCGATAAGGGTTCTAGCTCTGAGGAGAAGAGCGACAAGTCCGAACAGAAGAAGGACGAGGATAAGAAGTCTGAATCTGAGGAGAAGGACAAGAGCAAGGCCGAGGGCGAAAAGAAACAGTCCGAAGACGACGACAAGAGCGGTGCTGACAACCAGGTCCAAGAGCAAAATGACTCCAAAACGGTGACCACCACGACCACGACGACTACAACTACCAAGTCCTCGGGCGGCAACATGCCCAAGACGGGCGATCTGATTGTGATGGCGAGCCTTGCCAGTGCAAGCTTGGCCACACTGGGCGCTACGTCTATCGTAAGTGGTAAGCATAAGCTCGATCAGCAGAAGAAGGCTTCTGGGGAGGACGGCTTGGAGGAGTAATCTTCCAGATCGTTTTCTATAAGAGTTTGGGACGGGGTCCGGTGCGGCGGCATCGGCCCCCCTTTTTTTGTTGTGCAACGATTTGTTATGCCCCCTCGGGGGTCTGTTGCTACCGCTGCCCGAAACGTTTGCATGTCGATATTGTTGCGCTCTACCCGCTCGCTACAATGGGCATCGTGCTGCGTTAGAAGGAGAGTTTACGGTGTCTGAACAGGTGAATTGTGGTTTTACTCATGCGTTTGGTGCACGGTTGCTCAATCATGCGGATAGCGCAGCTCTACCGGTTGATGCACGCGACTTTTCCGATGCAATCAATCGGTGTTTACTCGTCGATAAGACTATGTTTATTGCCGATATATTGGACAGTGAAGCACCTGTTGCGCTTTGCTGTCGGCCCAAGGGTTTTGGCAAGAGCATGAATTTATCGATGCTCAAGTGCTATTTGGAACGACCTGATCGCCGGCTGCCGGATCGAAGCCTGTTCGCTGGTACCCAGATTTGGCAGGCGGGCGGCGGTCGCTATCGTGATGAGTACGCGAGTTATCCGGTCATCATGCTCGACTTTACAGCTGCCGCTTCGAGGCATGGTGCTGGTGCTGCGGCAGCAATTCGCGGGGCTGTCGTGCGCGAGTGCGCCCGATTACTGCCGCTGCTTGCCGCGCCTGATCTGTCAAGACGTGAGGTTCGTCTTATCGAGAGGGCGGCGCGTGGGGTGGCCAGCGATAAGGAGATCGATGCGGCGCTTGGCGTGCTTATCAAGCTGCTCCAGGCAGCTTTCGATGAGCAGGTTGTTCTTCTGATAGACGACTACGACGCGGTATGTCCAAAGCGTTTGGACGCTAAGGACGACGGTAGCGTGGATTCCCTAGAGTCGCTCAGCCGAATGCTGTTCGACACCATTGCCGACGCCGGCGACTCGTTGCGATTGACGTGTCTTATGGGCGAGCGCCCCGGTCCTGCCGAGCTTGCGTTGTCCCAACGTGGGGTTTCCTATCGGTCGGCGACAGCGTTGTCGAGTTGGTGTGATCGATGGTTCGGTTTTTCGGACGACGAAGTCCAAGTGCTGTTGGATTGCATCGGTCGCAACGGCTGTCTGGATGACGCGCGTGAGTGGCTCGAGGGCTATCTGTTTGGTGGTTTTTATTGCTCGAGCCCGGAGCGCGTGGTGGACTACGCACATCGCGATTGCGTCGCGCCCGTTCGGGCGGATCTGTATTGTTACGCCGACCGTCTGGGCGCATGCGTCGGCGACTGGAATCTCATTCGCCTGTCCACATTGTTCGATTTGGTTGAGCCGCATGGGTTTATTGAGGCGCCAGTGCATATGCATGCCGAGGAGGTCGATGCCGCCAAGCCCGAAGATATCTGGACTGCGCTGTATCTGTCTGGATTCCTTACGACGGATATGACGGGGCATTCGGAGGACGGCGCGTGCCTTCGTTCCCTGCGTCTGCCTAATAACGAAGTGCGTCAGGCGCTCCGTCTTGTAATTCTGGAATGGTTTGAGTGCGCCGTTGAGGACGTTGGAGTTATCGACTCGTTCCATGACGGGCTGTGTCGAGGAGACGAGGACACTGTAAAGCAAGCTTTGAGCTGTGCTATCGGCGATCTGGGCATCGATGTGGGCCAATCAGATATGCCGACAGCCTATCATCTGGCGCTTCAGGGGCTCTGCTTTGGACTGCCCGGCTATTGCAATCCCAGCTCCAAGCGAAGTGGCGTCTCGGATCGCTGGGATATCCAGGTGATTCCCACCGGTCGGGTGTTTGACGTGGCCGACACGCTCGGCATGCTCGATGAGCGACCGCTCATTACGGTCAACATGTTGTACGACCCTGGCGTCGATGCCCTGGGCCTGGAACTGTTGGCGGTTCAGGCGCTGCTCGACATAGAGCGCGACGGCATCGATGATATCCGCGTGCCGCGCCCCGCCGTCGGGCGCATGCGTTGGGGTTTTGGCTTTGACGGTCAGCGTGTGTCCGTGGTGTGCCAACGACTGTAGCGGCGGGCGAAAGCCCTTTACTACTCGGCGTCCTTCAGGGGCGGCATGGGCTTCCAGTTGGGATCCTTAACGATCTTGCGGGCGTCCTTCATGCCGCGGCGCAGCGCCGGAATGCCGGTCTTAAAGCATTTGTCGACTGCTGCCAGACGAATGAACTCCTTGCAGAAGGTCGCGGCATTGCCCAGACGGAACAGCATGGGGTGGTAGTCACCGTAGATCTGCATATAGCGAGCGAGGAAGCCTCGGTTGCGCATGATGTAGTAGCGGTTGGTGTCGCTCGTGGAGTTGAGCTGTCGTTTGCCGGCGATATCCCAGTTGGAGACGGCGCGGGCGCGCTTGAGCACCACGTCGGCAACCACGGCGGCGGGGAAGTGCTGGCTGGCCACGTAGCCGTAGCAGGCATCGTCGCCGTAGATAAAGAAGCGCGCGTCGGGCAGGCCAATCTTGTCGACCACGCGGCGCGAGAACATGCCGCCCTCAAAGCACAGTTGGTTCATGGTGCGGTAGCCCTCGGGCCCCAAGTCCCACTTGGCGATGGGGTTAGGGATGCCGAGCGAAAGGATGAGCTGGTACTGCCAAAAGAAAGCGCCGCCGTCAAAGTCCAGGCGCGAACCCTGGATGACATCGTAGCGGTCGGTCCACTTGGCAAGACGCTCGATGCCTTCGGGGATGACGAGCACGTCGTCGTCCATCACCCAGAACCACTGGGCCCCCAGATCGTAGGCGCATTTAGTGCCAGCGGAGAAGCCGCCCGCACCGCCGCCGTTTTCGAGCTGCGGGGCGTAGATGACACGGTCGGTGCCGCCCTGCGCGTCGGGCTGCTCGGTGTCGATGCCCCACAGGCTGGCCAGGCGCTCGTTGAATGCGGTGCACATGGCCTCGGTCTCGCGCGAATTCTCGTTATCGACAATCACGATGCGCCAGGGCGTTGCCGTGAGCTCGGTCATGGAGTCGAACAGGTTGGCCAGGAGTTCCTGGCGCTTGTACGTAACGACAACGATGGCGAGCTTATCGATGGGAGCGGGAAGGGTTGAAGGCATGGGGCAATATATCCTTTCACGCGCGGCGGGCGAGCGCTGCGCGGAAGCTATCGAATACGTCCTTGGGACTGTTCTATTGTAAAGGCTCACCGCACCTTGTCGGCAAGCTTTGAATAAAACGCAGGAACCTGCCACGGGTGTAGCGGCTTTGGCGTCTGACGGCAGCGTGTCTATTGCCGCTTGAGCTAGCGAGCGATAAGGCTTCTAGCTGCATCGATGATGAGAAGCGCCAGAGCAAAGACGATGCTAATGACGGTACCCGTGACGATACATATAACTGCCGGGCTGTTTTGGCTGACCAGTATGTTTGCGAGCAGGGTGTTGAAGACGGGACGCCACAGGCTACTGGTGAGCGACTGCATCACATAGAAACCGAGCGTGGCGGTCGATAAGGTGACGATGACACCTGCATTCCGCGGATTGCCTAAGGCCCTGCGTCGGGTAGCCGCAAAGAGCAAGGAGGCGGCAGCGAGGGCAAACGAGATCAACGAGGTCGATTTGTAGGAGAGGACTGCCATCGCCGTGAGGTTGCCGGTGAAGGAGAGTGCTCCTTCCAGGATGGTGGCGAGCGCCAAAATCGCAGCGAGCGACCGCATGCCCAAGGCGCCCGCCCTGTCCGAATCCATGACATCGGTAACGTCGCGGAGCAGACCGCCGATCAAAAACGCGATTACGTACGTGGCAGCGCTCATGAGCTTCTGGAGCCAAGAAAACTCGCCGGTGCTTGTCGTACTCATGGCGGCTATATACCCGTTAACAACAAATGCGAGGATGCCAACGGCGATGACCGTCGTCGTGTAGCTCTTCTGGGAGAGTCGACTCTTAGCCAGTCCAAACCATGGCGCCATGAAGACCGTGGCGGCATAGACCCAGATAAACTCAAGGCCTAGCGTGTACCAGTAGTGCGTGCTGAGGGTAACATCGGGAATGGGGGAGACGACCGTGGACCACGCGAGCGCCACGACGCAATAAAACGCAGTGGGCATAACGACCTTGCCCAGACGCTGCGCCGTCCGTTGCATTTGCGACTTCCACGTTGTTCCACCGTCCCAAGCACGCGCGGCTGAGGCGATGAGAAAATAGCCCGAGATCATAAAGAAGGCCTCGTTGGCCCAGCAGCCTAGCAAGTTAATAAAACCAAGCACGCCGGAATGGGGGAAGGCGGCAAGCGGCGCGTATTCCGGCAAGCCGACGCAGGTCGCTTGGAAGGTCCACTGAAAGGTGTGAAACACCGCGATACCGGCGACTGCGACCAAGCGCAAGGCCTCGATGGATATGTTGCGTGCGGCTTTGGGCTGCATGACGTCCTTTCGTATCAGTTTGCCTCTGCGAGCTCCATAGATTATATAAACGCCCGCTGGCGCGCTGACCCTTTGATACCATGAAACGACAGGTATTTCCTAAGGAGCACATTTGTCTACTAACGCCTCTGGCAGCCCTGTTCTGTCGCTGCTTATCCCCATTTACAATGTTCAGCGCTACCTGCGCGAGTGTCTCGATTCCGCCCTGGCGCAGACGCTCAAGGATATTGAGATCATCTGCATTAACGACGGGTCGACCGACAACTCGCCGGCGATTATCCGCGAGTATATGGAGCGCGATGGGCGCGTCAAGATGATCGACAAGGCCAACAGCGGCTACGGCGACTCGATGAACCACGGTCTGGAGATGGCGCGTGGCAAGTACGTTGGCATCTTGGAGTCCGATGACTTTATGGCGTCCGACGCACTCGAAAAGCTTGTCTCGGCCGCCGATACCAATAATGCCGACTTTGCGAAGGCGAACTTTGATTTCTACTGGTCTAAGCCCGAGGAACGCCGTTCGCTGCATGAGATGTTTAGACCTCAGGATTGTGGCAAGCCGGTGCACCCGAGCGATACGACGCAGTTCTTTAAGCAAAAGCCGTCGATTTGGTCGGCCGTGTACCGTCGCGATTTTCTTGAGCGCAACGGCATTAAGTTCCTGCCGACTCCGGGGGCATCCTTTCAGGACACGTCATTTGCCTTTAAGGTGATCGCGTGCGCCGATAAGGCTGTTTACCTGCATGATGCCGTGTTGTCGTATCGCCAGGACAACGAGAATTCCTCGGTCAATTCTTCGGCTAAGGTCTTTTGCGTCAATACCGAGTATGCCGAGATTGAGCGTTGGATTCGAGAGGATTATGCCCGCGACCACGCAAGTGATGACGTCGCGCGCATGCTCAAGTTCAATCAACTCATTAAGTACGATTCGTACATGTGGAACTATGTGCGCCTAGCGCCTAAGTTCTATAAGGAGTTCCTGGTGCAGATGGCTAAGGAATTTCAGGCGGCCTTGGACGCGGGGGAGTTTTCGCTTGACGACCTCAAGCCGTGGAAGCGCGCGAATCTCGCTGCCATTCTCAAAGATCCTGAGGGCTGGGTTGACGAGCATCCGAGTTTTGCGACGGATGGTGCCTTGGGGCGCGCTAAGTATTACGCCTCGGTTGGAGGCCCTGGCGTGGTCGCCGCCTTCCTCATCGAATCGCTGAGGGGGTAGGTCGGCATGGGAGAGGTCTCGTGTCCTAAAGCTACCATTGTCGTCCCCGTTTATAACTCAGTGCGTTCCATTCAGCGATGCCTCGATTCGCTGTTGGCCCAGTCCGAGCGCTCGATTCAGGTTGTCTGCGTCAACGACGGTTCGACCGATGATTCGTTGAACGTGTTGCACCAGATCGCGCAGGCCGACGATCGCGTACTGGTGATTGACCAGGAAAACGCGGGTGTCTCGTGTGCTCGAAATGCCGGTATCGATGCCGTCGAGGGCGAGACCGTCTTTTTTGTGGACGCCGACGATTACATCGATGCCCAGACGGTCGAGCGCGTGCTGCATTCCATGGAGTCTGCAGATGCCGAGGTCGCCGTCTTTGGCGGCGTCTGTGAACCAGCCGATGCTGCCCCCAAACGCGTCCAGCAACTCATGAGCCCCAAAGCCGGTACCTTCGGCGCCCGTGATCCCCAACTGCTGTTCCATTCGAATGCGCAGCCCTATGCCTGCCGTGCGGCTTTTTCGCGCCAGCTGCTCAATCGCGAAGGCATTCGCTTCGCCCCCGGTTTGGCTTTGGGCGAGGACGTCGTCTTCCAATTCGCGGCTTATGCGCTTGCCCGCAAGACCGTCGTCATGCCGGACAAGTTCTACCACTACGTGATGGAGAGCGAATCGGCGACGCACGAGTTCAACAGTGCCGAGGCTCGCGCCAAAAAGCTTGACGCCCACATGAGAATGCTCGAGGAGGTCTTGGAGGACTGGGCAGCCTACGGTCTTTTGGACCTGTGTCCCGGCGAGCTGATAACTTGGTTTTTGGACCTCATTGTGTTCGACCTGGCGCGCTTGGATGCCGATGACTTCCATCGCGTGGCGGCTCGCGTCAACATGGACCTCACCACGTTTTTGGGAACGGAGTGGGCGGATATGCCTGCTAAGGGCGCCGTTCGCCGTGTTGCCCACAAGCTCGTTGCGGCGACCTCGGGCGTTTCGATGGTAGACGCCACGCTGTTCTATCTTTCGACTCGCGGTCTCAAAGCCTGCCTGGAGCGCTTTCTCTAATTCCAAGCGCTGCCGCCCGCCGCAACTCGGCTGCTAAAATAACCCTGTTACACGCTATTCAACAGGAGGTTCTCTTGCAGAACTCTGATACCCCTAAAGTTTCGTTGCTCGTCCCCATTTGCAATGTCGAGCGCTATCTGTGCGAGTGCCTCGATTCTGCCGTGGCGCAGACGCTCAGGGACATCGAGATCATCTGTATCAACGACGGCTCCACCGATAGCTCGCCGGATATCATCCGCGAGTACATGGAGCGCGACCCCCGTGTAAAGATGATCGATAAGGCCAACAGCGGCTATGGCGACTCGATGAACCGCGGCCTGGAGATGGCGCGCGGCGAGTACGTGGGCATCCTTGAGTCCGATGACTTTATGTTTGAGGATTCGCTCCAAAAGCTGGTCGCCAAGGCCGATGCTGAACATGCCGATGTGGTAAAGGGCGACTTTTACCTGTATTGGTCCACGCCCAGCGAGCGCCGTGAGCTGTTTGGGATTGTCGACGAGCATATGACGGGCGCCGCGTATCGCCCCGTCGATCGCCCGGGCATCTTCTACCGCAAACCTTCCATTTGGTCGGCTATCTATCGGCGCGAGTTCCTCAACGACAATCAGATTCGGTTCCTTCCCACGCCAGGTGCTTCGTATCAGGATGCGGGTTTTAACTTTAAGGTCTGGGCATGCGCCGAGCGTGCTGCGTTTATCGCGGACCCCATTTTGTGCTATCGCCAAGATAACGAGAAGAGCTCCGTTAATTCTCCTAACAAGGTGTTTTGCGTGTGCGACGAATATACCGAGATGCAGCGCTTTTTGGATGAACGCCCCGAGCTTAAGGCTCAGCTTCAGGGTATTTTAATGCGCATGAAGGTCGATACGTACCGTTGGAATGATGAGCGCCTGGTCGATGAGTTGCGCGAGCAGTTTTGGGAGAAGGCCTCTCCCGAGCTCAAGTCCGATTGGGATGCCGGTTGCTTTGACCTGTCGCTGTTCGATCCGCGTGGCGAGACCGACTTGCGCCTGATGATCAAGTCGCCCCGCGCCTATATCGATTCGCGCTTTGGCTTTAAGAAGCCGGGCAAGCTCAATACGTTTAAGCATTACTTTAAGATTGGCGGCCTGCCGCTGGTCTGGCGCGTGCTGACGTATCAGCGTACCTACGGCGACAACCCACATCCCGATGACGTTCCGGTCGCACAGTAGGAGCGAGTGACTATGGCTACCCCCAAGATTTCCGTTGTCGTTCCTATCTATAACGTGGAGGAGTGCCTGGCTTGGTGCCTGGACTCCCTGCTTGCGCAGGACATGCCCGATTGGGAAGGCGTGCTGGTCAACGATGGCTCGCCGGACGGTTCGCGCGATATTGCGGCTGCCTATTGCGAAAAGGACGCGCGCTTTACGCTGGTCGATAAGCCCAACGGCGGTCTGTCGAGCGCCCGCAATGCGGGTATCGCTGCGTCCACGGCGCCTATTGTTGCTTTTTTGGATTCCGACGACCGCTTTACGCCCGATGCATGCCGCGTGATCGTCGATGCCTTTGAACGCGAGGATTGCGACGTGTTGACCTTTGGCGCGAATCCGTATCCGCTGGAGGCGGGGTATCCGTGGCTTAAATATGTGCTGAGCCCGCGCGATGTGTCGTTTGAAGGCTATAGCTCTGACCTGCTGTTTAAGGAAGCGTCTCGCCCCTTTGCATGGCGCACCGCCTGCAAGCGTGAGTTTTTGCTGGGCAACGGGATCGTGTTTGACGAAACCGTTAAGTATGGCGAGGACCAGGTCTTCGATTTTGCCGTGTACGGTCGTTCGCGTAAGACCGCGCTTATCTCGAACAAGCTGTATGACTACCGCGTGGCGCGCAAGGGCTCGCTTATGGACACCATGCGTTATGACGACGAGACGCGACTGCTGGAGCACGTGAAGATTTACTCCGCGGTGCTGGCTGACTGGCAACGCGACGGTCTCGATGTCCAGTATGCCGATGACCTGGCGTACTTCCTATGCGATCTGGTGCTGTACGATGCGCTCAGGTTGCTGGGTTCGGACTGCGGCAAGGTGTTTGCCGCCGTTGCCGCGGCGCTTGCCGGTTCTGCCGTGGGCAGCGATGCTGCGCTCGCACAATGCGCTCCTTCTGTTGCCGCTATGGTGCGTGCGGCGCTTACCAGCAAGGCCCCCAATGCCCGTGAGTGCAAAAAGCTCATGTTCGATTACGACGTCTTGAGGTTTGGACGCCTGGGTGCCTGCAAACGTATGGCAGCGAACGCCCTGGGAAAGCGAGAAGTGTAGATGAGTATCAAGCGTTTGGCACTTTGCCGCAGTCAGGGCCGTCTGTTTGTGCTGCTTCGTTTTGCCGGTCAGGATGTCGCCGCGCTTATTGAGTGGGAGGGTTCTCAAGCGTTTGCCCATGCGACGACGAGCGGTTCTTGCGTGCCGTCGCTGGTGCTCCCGGTCGATCATGGCCGCGTGCTGGCGCTTTGCCCTTCCGTTTCCGATTACGGGCGCGAGCTCGCCGTCTTGGTGCTTCCGTTTTTGGATGGCTCGTCGATGGATGTCGTTTTTGCATCCGGTGGCCAAAGGTTGGGCTCCATTCGCCTCGATAGCCGCGTGGCCAAGCTGGAATCCAAGATTAACTACAAAGCAAAGTCTGCGCTGTGTGCGCTTATCCGCGATGCGCAGCGTGGCGAACACTGCGGCCGCTACGAGATCGATGCCATTCGCTATTTGCCGGCAGACGCCGGCGCGGTGTGGCGCTATGAGGTTACGTGGGTGGGGGACTCCAAGTGCACCCCTGAGCTCCAGATTTTCGATGCGCATATGAATGCCATCGATGTCACCGTGCATGTGTTTGAATCGCAGATCGATGTGCCGCAGCAGAACGGATGCCGCGTCAATAAAACGTATTTGAGCGTTGAGATGCCCCAGGATATACGTGATTTTGTCGCGATTGCGGCTGATCCCACGGGCCTAATCCAGAGCGGTTTTTGCGCCATGGATGGTCGCCTGTACAACGGCATGGTCAACGACCGCTGGAACCGTATGAAGGACGCGCGTGCAGACGGCGCAGCTTATCGACGTTGGTTTGAGCAGCATCGCGCAAAGCCGGGCGATTTGGCGTGCCAGCGTGTCACTTCGGTGGCTTTTGCCTATAGACCGCTCGTGAGCATTGTGGTGCCGTGCTACAAAACCGATCGGGTCTACCTGCGCGAGCTGCTGGACTCGGTGCTAGCCCAGAGCTATGACAACTGGGAATTGCTGCTGATGGATGCTTCGCCCGAATGGGACGCGGTGTCTAATCTTGCGGCCGACGCCAATGACGAGCGCGTTCGCCGCATCGAGTTGCCCGGCAACGGCGGCATTGTGGTCAACACCAACGCTGGTATTGAGCAAGCGACGGGCGACTACATCGCGTTCTTGGACCATGATGACATCCTGGAACCGGACGCATTATTCCACTATGTTTCCGCGCTGAATAAGGCTGCCGAGGGCGAGCGCCCCCAGGTCCTGTTCTGCGACGAGGACATGTTCCAGAAAACGGGGGAGTGGGGTCAGCCGGTCTTTAAGACGCGGCTCAACGTCGACCTGCTCTATAGCCATAATTGCGTGACGCATTTCCTTATGGTGGAGAAGGCGATCATCGATCACATTGGTATATCTCCAGAAGACGTTGCGGGTGCCCAGGATTACGACCTTACGCTTCGCTGTCTTGCGGCGGGCGCACGGTTTGAGCATGTCGCGCACGTGCTGTATCACTGGCGCGTGCATCCGGGATCGACCGCCGATGGTTCTGCCGATAGCAAGCCGTATGCTATTGAAGCCGGGCGCCTTGCGCTTCAGCGCCACTTTAACGCGCTGGGCGTTCGCGGAACAGTCGAGGAGACCGAGACGCCGTTTGTCTATCGCATGCGCTATGCGCTACCAGAGCCTGCGCCGCTGGTGAGTATTGTGATTCCCACCAAGGATCACATTGAGACGCTCGACGCCTGTGTGATGTCGATCGCCCAGAAAGCAACGTATACCAACTACGAGATCGTTTTGGTGGAGAACAACAGCGAAGCCCCGGAGACGTTTGCGTATTACGAAACCCTGCCAGAGCGCGTGGCTGCAGCATCTGAAGGCAAGGGCATCGCGCGCGTTGTGTGCTGGCCGGGCGAGTTCAATTACTCCCAGATCATCAACTTTGGCGTGGAGCATGCCAAGGGTGATTACCTGCTGCTGCTGAACAACGATACCGAGGTCATAAGCCCCGATTTCATCGAAGAGATGATGGGCTATCTGCAGCGTCCCGATGCAGGCGTGGTGGGCGCCAAGCTCTATTTTGCCGACCATCTGGTGCAGCACGCTGGCATTTTGGTCGGCGTGCGTGGCGCACTTGCCCATGCCAACCAGGACTTCTCGGCAAAGCGCGAGGGCTATCTTGCCCGCGCTGTGCGCCCGGGCAACTTTAGCGCCGTAACGGGCGCCTGTCAGATGGTGCGACGCGACGTATTTGAGCAGGTCGGCGGTTATAACGAGGAATTCGCCGTCGGTTTTAACGACGCTGACTTTTGCCTGCGCGTATGGGAGGCGGGCTACCGCACCATCTTTACGCCCTATGCCGAGCTGTACCACTACGAGTTCACCTCGCGTGGCAGGGAAGAAGCCAACGAGGAAAAACTGCGCCGTTGGAAGCGCGAGCAGGCCCTGTTCATGCAGTGCTGGCCGGAGTTCTTCCTGAAGGGCGATCCGTGGTTGGGGCCGAACCTATCCTCCGAGAGCGAGTATTTCTCGGTCTAAAGCAATGGTTTTTGGGATGTACTAAACTTTCTTTCGCTATGAGCTTGGAAGAAAGCAACGTTGGACTACCTACTAAGACAAATTACGAAAGCTCGATACTTCTGCGATAAGTTTATACAGGCTTATATAACTCGATATTATCCGATATAAGTAGATATTGCACTCGCCTTTGCCGGCTTACCCGCCGGCGTTATGGATCTTATTAACGGCAAGGCGCTTACGTTCTTGCGTCGTGCTCTTCCCGAAGATCTGGCCCTCCTTTGGGGTATCGTCGCGGCGGGTGACATGTCCTCTATGTCGGCGTACTTCGCCACGGTGTTGCGGCTCAGGTGAAGTGCCCGGGCTATCTTGAACCCCGGGCGCCCGGCCGCCTCCGTCGACCGTATATCATTCACTGTGTCCAGGGGCACGGTCATCTCCCCATCCTTCCCGGGCGGCCTCGCCAAAGTGCCCGCCCGGGGAAACCGTATGGCGAGGGCCGCGCTCCCGGTTCCCGGGGGTACGGCCCTCCTGCTCAAACTGCTCAGTTTCAGTGCTCACGGTGCTCGATTGCCGGCGATCACGCGGACCTCTTTTTAGTGATAATTAACACCCGTCGACATGCTCGACCTGACGCCAGGGGCTCATAGAGCCTGCGCGCGCCGAGATGGGCGATACCCCGCTGGCCTAGCCTTAAGGTAAAACGGAATAGGCGGACCGAACGTCCGACTGGGTCTGGGAAGCGGCGTCAGGCGGAGGGCGAAGCATGGCCACCGAACCCATCGAAACACATCTCCACCGTTCCTCCAACTGGGAAAACGCCGCCCCCCTGGGCCCACTGGGTCCGCGGGGGCGTTCGGATAACTGCCGGAACGGCCTATTGGTTCAATGCGATCGGCTGAGATCGGAAATCAACCGATGTTTAGCGATTGTGTATGATTTTCAACCGGATAAATGTTATCGAAACTCTTTTCCTCTCTATTTTGGGGTATCAAGAGTAGAAAGGGAGGTGATTTTATGAATCATAATCAGGCTATTGAATTGGAGAGAATAGTTAGACGTGTATATGACTGCGATAGGGCCGGTATGGGTGGCTATATTGATGCTGATAATTTTTCCTCCAATCCTTTTGATGCGGCGTTGATTGCACTTGCTCCACTGTGGAAGAATGACTCAGATCGACAGGTTGAAAATTTCCTGTATAAATGGGACCACATTATTCGAGCAGAAGTCTCGCCATCGGATGATTTGGTTGAGTCCTACATTGTCGAGTTGGAGCGGATAGTACATGACTTGGGCGGCGCTTCTCTCTGTTAGTCTGAGATTGACTCAACTTGGTCTCAGCACCTAAGTCAATTGTGCAAATAATGGGGTCGCTTCGAAAGCATCGCTTCTCGAAGCGACCCCATTGTTTGTCTCTACTTGTGTGCCCCGAAGGGGCTCGTTCTTTCCATATCTATCTGTCCCATCCGGCCGAACGCCCTGTTCCCGAATCATTACCCGTTATCTAAACTGTTGGATTGATTTGGCTCTGTTGGACCATGATTGACATTCTGCCCCAATCATCTTTTTGAAATTGCAAGATAATCGCCCCCTTGCCGGGTTTGAATCCGGCAAGGGGGCGATGTGCTAAAGATCTGTCGGGTCAATCGTGAGGGTCCCATCGCCCCAAGTCGATTTGCCGGCTATCTCGCCGTCTTCCCCTCGGGCGCCGGCGTCTTGACCCTCATCTCGAACGGCATCCCGCCCTCCCGGACGGTCGCCCTGAGGAACGCGTTGACGGCGGTGGAAATGGACAGGCCGAGCTCGTCCAAGATGGCCTGGCCTCCTTTTTGGCCTCCGGGTCGATCTGGATCGTCGTGGCCGGTATGTTCGACGGCATGGCTGCACCTTCCTCGTATATCGCGATGCGACCATTCTACCGTCTCTATGCGGCGGCTTCGGTCCAGTAGTCAATGTAGGGCGGCAGGACGTTGAACATATCACGGATGCGGCTCCTGCACATGCCGTTGGCGAGCTGTCGCGCAACCGTGCGCTCGGCGGTGCCGGAATCGATCGCCATGAAGGTCCGGCACCACTTGAACCAAGCGAGGTAGGCGCCGAGGTGCTTCGTCGACACGCCCTTAAACGGCTTCATGAAGGTATCGAGGAGCGAATGGACGGTGTTGATCCGGTTGATGGTCCCCTCGGAACGGTCCTTGGAATCGTGGGCCGTGTGTGCGGCGACCTCGAGCTCCGCGAGGACGTCGATATAGGCGGACGCCTTGTCCGTCGCCACGACGGAAGCGGACGCGATGCGGTCCCTCAGCACGTCCACGGCGCGTTTCCTCGACAGGATGCCTCGTCCCGAGACCTCGAGAAACGTCTCGTTCGAGTCGTTCACGCCGGTCATGACGCAGATCCGGTCGCGCGACAGTCCGCGCCTGTGCACCTGCTTGCCGGGATGTCGGGAGGGACGTGGCATCGTAAATGACCCCTTCGTGTGGTTGCCCCTGAACGACTCGGGGAAGTAGGTCTCTTCGAGCTCTCAGCCGCAGCCCCGCCCGGTCTTGAGCGAGGGCGAGTAGGCCGAGAGACGCTCGATGAGCCTATGGCGCATGGTGTAGGCTGTTTTGATGAGGCAGACATGGCAGCGCCCCGCGCATTCGCGCAGGGGCAGCATGAGAACGAAGCACTCGGCATAAGCCATCCAGGTCTCCTTCGGGAGCCTGCTCGTCCCCAAGATGTGCCCGCTGCCCATGCCGAAGATCCTGCCGCAATCCCGGCAGAGGTAGCGCTGCTCGCCGTTCTTTGATTTGCCCTTCTTCACGATCGCGGCGGACCCGCAGCGCGGGCAGCGCTCGGCCTCGTAGGCGGAGCCGGCGGCGTTCGGTCCTGCTGAGGCTCGCAACGCCCCTCTTGAAGGTGATTACCAGGTCCTCGGCGTTCATGATGCCCCCATCGTCGCGGTCTACGGGGCTAACGATATGGCACCGTGATGACATATGTATGTCAATCTTGCTCTAACAGAGCCTAACGAAAACGGCGTCAGGAGTTCACCCTTAGGCATTTTGCGGCTATAGGGACAAGGTCGAACATCGTGTGAACGACATCACCCGTGTTTGCAACGGTTGCCGTGAACTTGCCGTTTCCAAAATCCATCAGATGGTAGAGGTTGATCGTCAGATCATGCTGTGCGGCGATTCTTAGAATCCAATAAGCGCAATTGTCGCCACAGGTTGTGGCGTTGTATATGTTCTGAGGCATGAAGTACATGAGCAACAGCGTCTTGGTGCCTCCCGACAGCCTTTCAGGAGGGATGATGCCTAAGATCTTGGTGTTTATTGCGCCGAGTCCAACCACACTGCCTTTATCGATGGATTTAATAATTCTTTGCGCAAAAGCATCTTGAAACCATTCGGGCGAATAGACGTTATCGAAGTAAACCGACGTATTATAGATAACGTTTTCCATATCATCATAGTGAATTGTTAGCACGCTGGTCCCTTCGACTTACTGGTTTAGCATTTAGTGAGATTGATTGTATCGCAGCGTATGAGACGGACGATATTTGCTGGTAACGCATGTGATTGATAACTATTGATAAACAAGTCTTGTATTCAGTGCCTGTTTTGTTTGTCCGTGCTTGAACCCAAGTTGCTTTGAAGGTCTATATTTTAGAAAATAATCCACGAGCTAAGATCCGTGTGGCGGCACGTAAAAGCTGTACTGTGCTTGGGCAGGTTAAAGTCCAAGACGATTAGATATCCGAGAGGATATCGAGCCCGCACCGGGGAGATAAGGTGAGTCCGCGCCGGGGACTATAATTCCGGCGACAACTAGGTTTCCGTGAGGATGCCACGGCTGACAGCCAGCAGAAAACCGCCTCTTTGATTATCGGCCGGGGTTATCTCGGCTGTTTTGATTGGGACGGTTGTTATGTTGTTGAATCTTTAAGGGATGAAGACTGTTTTTCAAAGGCCCACGATGTGCATCTGGTCACTCATATCTTTTCGAGACAGAACGATAAGAAGCTATATGATTCTCTCTTGTATAAAGATGATGATTTCGATGATTCCCAGATTCCACGAACTATTAGGTCTCTCCTAGATCCCTCTCTTCTTGCTCATTAGAAGATTCAATGACGCGTGCGAGCGTTGCTTACTGGTGTTTGATTCATGAAGACCACGCTCTACTTTTCTTGAATGCGTTAGCCAGGTTACTCTGTCGATGAAGCCCCAGACGCCTCTGATGCAAGCGAAACATTGGGGCATTTTGCTGTATTTCGCGGCTGTGTATACGCTTTCGTCGTCCGCCACGTGCTTAAACGAATTGCGTGTTTCAGTGGCTTATCGTGTCACTGGCGCTTGCGCTGTTTTGGGCGCCGCTAATTGCTTCAAAAACTAGAGCTAACACTGTGTCCATGGAAGGGCGAAAAAAACAAAAGTTTGCTGAGAAAGTAACCTGCTATTTATAAGAGCAGGTTACTTTCTGCCTTTATAACAATTCCCGCGCTTCGAATAACTGGACTTCCGATGCAGAGGTGATTGTAAGATAATCTTCTCTTAGTAACATTATTTGTGACGGGGGATTCGATATGAAAAAGGCATTGCGTGCCTCAACAGCTTTTTCTCTTGCTGGTCTTTTGACCATTTCATCCTTGATAGGTCCTGTGACTGCTGCCTACGCTGTGAGCAACGTCCCGTCTGCGGACGCTGCCGTGTGCGCTGCGACTGCAGACGATGATGGCGTGGCCTCGCGTGATGCGGGCTCTGTCGATGTCGGCGCTGCAGATGACTCATCGCCGGCAACGAACGTTGACGAATCGGCTGATGAGGATTTTGATGTTGATGTATCTGAGAACTATCAGCAGGCTGAACCGCTCGATTCTTCTTTCCAATATGTATATCTTGCCTACCCGAGCCTTCCCAGCGGGACTGATCAGGTCATTGCCTTTGCTACTCCCGATGACGACGATAGCCTTTCCTCCGCAACTCTCAACTATGTAAGTGCCAATGGAATTCAGGGGACCATTGAAGCATCTGCAACGGCTGATAATTCTGTTGCTTTTACTTTTGGCTCGCAGTTGGAATCTAATACATATTTCCTAACATCGATAACCTACGTTTTGCAGGGTGATGGCACTGAATATGTAGTGGATCTCTCTGACAGGGATTATTCGTTTACGATTATCGATAGCTCCATGAATTCTGAGGGCACTTCTGTTTACTATGCAGATAGTGATGGCAATGCCGTTGAGGCTCAATCGATCCAGCAGGCGTTGGAATGCGCCGATTCGCCTGATGGCGTATCTACCTACGCTGAGCGCTCCGCGCGCAATGTTGGGGTAATTGCACTTGATGCCGGCCATGGCGGAGTTGATTCCGGTGCGCAGGGAAATGGCAAGAGTGAAGCCGACCTTACCTGGAAGATCATGACAGCCTGCAAAAATAAACTTGAAGCTTACGGCTTTAAGGTTGTTCTTGCCCGTGAGCAATCCGGTTACTATCCCAGTAATGACTATCTCTATCGTGTGCAACGCTGCATTGACCAGGGTGCGCAGGCTTTTGTTAGTTTCCACATCAACTCTGGGTCTTCAGGTGCTCACGGAGCAGAGGTTTATGCTCCTACCGCAAATGGCACCGACTACACGCAGGTTTCGGTTGAGCTTGCCAATAAGGTCATGAACAACCTTGCTGCTATGGGACTAACATACCGCGGCGTATTTCAAATGGAAGTTGGCGACGAGTTCGCTGTTATTCGTTGCGCTCGTGAACAGGGGATTCCTGGCATTCTTATCGAGCATGGTTTCATTTCGAATTACGGGGATGTGGCCAACTTTTTCTCGGACGATGGTTGCCGTCGTCTGGGAGAGGCTGACGCTGCTGCGATCATCGCTCAGTTCCCGCATCCTTACTCCATTGATGGGATTTCGTTCTCGGAGGATATGGGACGGGCTGGTACATCTATTAATATCGGCGTGAATGTGGTCGGTAAAACCAATGGGCTTAAATATAAGTTCGTTTGGCATAAGTCTGGTATGGATTGGTCTGACGATAACTGGGGTATTATCGGACAAGACTTGACGAAACCGTCAGTTTCTTGGACTTTACCGAAAGCCGGTAATTATGAGATTTACGCAGATGTTATCGACTCTAATGGTTATATAACGAGCACTTCTGAATATAAGGTTGTCAATTGGTCCCTCGAGTCGCTCGACGTCTCGGGCGACGCCCGCTGCGGCAAGCCGGTCAAGCTCCGGGCCAAGGTGTCCGGCGACGCCTCCGGCCTCAAGTACAAGTTCGTCTGGGAGAAGGGCGGCTGGGCCAAGTGGGGCGTCGCGCAGCAGCCCTCCGCGTCGTCCTCCTGCGAGTGGACCCCGACCGAGCCGGGCGACTACACCGTCTACCTCGACGTGATCAACGGCTCCGACCAGAAGCACATGACCCGCAAGGTCACGGTGGTTGGAACTCCTATTATGGGGAAATCGAGCGTATCTGCTGAGTCGATGGCCAAGGTGTTTACTGCTACGGGAAACGCATATCCCACTCATGTCTATTCGCAAAAAGGCGCTGCGGATATTTCCGAGTTTTGCGAGCAGGTAGTCAATGCTGCTTCCTCGGAAGGGGTTCGACCTGAGGTTGTGTTTGCCCAGGCTATGCTGGAGACCGGCTGGCTTCAGTTTGGAGGCTCGGTTTCGGTTGATCAGTGCAATTTCGCCGGCTTAGGAGCCACCGGCTCACAGATCAAGGGTGCAAGCTTTGATAGCGTTTATCAGGGGCTTCTTGCTCAAACGCAGCATTTAAAGGGCTATGCGACCACCGCATCGCTGACCAACACGTGTGTTGATCCTCGTTATCAGGTTCTTGTCGACAAAGGGCTTCTTGGGGTTTCACCTTGCTTGGAAGACCTTAATGGACTGTGGGCGGTTCCTGGCGACGGTTATGGCCAGAGAATTTCAAAACTCATTGATCGTTTGATTTAGGTCGCAGCCATTTCTTAAACTTCGATTTATTTGATGCTGCTAGTCAGGTGATCTTGGTAAAGGCGGAGGATATTGATGAAGGTCGCATTTCGAAGATTCGTTGCTGCTCTATTTCTTTCTTTGATGGTTTTGCCATTCATGGCATCTTATTCGTTTGCGGCCGACTACGATTCTTCGTCTTCGAATGAAAAACTAACAAAAGAGGTCGTGGGGTCAGCCGAGGACTTCTCCCTCGACGGCCTCTCCGCCGAGGCGTCCGACGGCGGCGCGCCCCTCCTCGGCGACGAGTGCAAGCTCGGCCTGTCCGTGTCCGGCAATTCCGGCTCCCTCGCCTACAAGTTCGTCTGGGAGCAGGGCGGCTGGGCCCGCTGGGGCACGATCCGCAAGAGCGACTCGTCAGCCTCGTGCTCGTGGGTCCCCGAGGTCACCGGCGACGTGAATATCTGGGTTGACGCCGTCGACTCGAACGGTAGGGTTACCACCCGCAAGTTCCCGGTGCACGTGGACGCCTGCCGCGTCTCGGTCGATGGGGGGACGGACATGCAGTGGGCTCCCGGCATGAGTGTCGGTATCCATGCTGCCGCAGCGCCGGGGGCTGAGCTCAAGTTCGTCTGGCAGAAGGATTCCTGGTCCAAGTGGGGGACGGCCCAGGCTGCCTCCACCGAGACGTCCTGCACTTGGAAGCCGTCTTCCTCGGGCAAGTACGAGATCTATGTCGATGTCACGGTCGGTGGCTTGTCTGCGACTGAGACGCTGTCGGTCAGCATAGCCGAGGACTTCTCCCTCGACGGCCTCTCCGCCGAGGCGTCCGACG